>NZ_CP103834.1:1915000-2215000 GCF_029774175.1 Actinobacillus genomosp. 1
CGCATTATTTGATTTGCTTAACGTATCTTCCGCTTTACGTTTTGCAGCAAGAATTCGTTGTTGATCTAACTCTTCACCTCGAATTGCTACATCCGCAAGAACAGTTACAATAGTAGGCTGAACTTCTAAGAAGCCGCCTGATACATAGATAAACTCTTCCTTACCGTCTTCAAGTGTGTACTTAACCATACCCGGTTTAATTGAGGTTAATAAAGGAGTATGTCCTGCATACACACCTAATTCACCATCAATCCCCGTAACACGGACACTAACTACATTACCATTGAAGATTTCTTTTTCAGCACTTACAACGCTAAGCTCAAATTGAGATGCCATATTGTTCTCCTTTAGTTCCTAATTGAGGTCAGGGAACAATTACATCTTGCTCGCTCTTTCCACTACTTCGTCAATTGAACCCGCCATATAGAACGCTTGTTCCGGAATATGGTCGAATTCACCTTCTAAGATACCTTTGAAGCCACGAATTGTATCTTTTAATGATACATATTTACCCGGAGAACCGGTAAATACTTCCGCAACGAAGAATGGTTGTGATAAGAAACGTTCGATCTTACGTGCACGAGCAACCACTAATTTATCGTCTTCAGATAATTCATCCATACCTAAAATAGCGATGATATCTTTTAACTCTTTATAGCGTTGTAATGTACCTTGTACGCCACGTGCTACATTATAGTGTTCTTCACCAACAACTAATGGATCTAATTGACGAGAAGTTGAATCTAATGGGTCAACCGCTGGGTAAATACCAAGAGAAGCGATGTTACGACTTAATACCACTGTTGAGTCTAAGTGTGCGAAAGTTGTTGCCGGAGATGGGTCAGTTAAGTCATCCGCAGGAACGTAAACCGCTTGAACGGAGGTAATAGAACCTGTTTTAGTCGAAGTAATACGTTCTTGTAATACACCCATTTCTTCTGCAAGTGTCGGCTGATAACCTACCGCTGACGGCATACGACCTAATAATGCAGATACTTCTGTACCAGCTAAGGTATAACGGTAAATATTATCTACGAAGAATAATACGTCACGACCTTCATCACGGAATTTTTCTGCCATAGTTAAGCCGGTTAAAGCAACACGAAGACGGTTACCTGGTGGCTCATTCATCTGACCGTAAACAAGTGATACTTTGTCTAATACGTTAGAATCCGTCATTTCGTGATAGAAGTCATTACCTTCACGAGTGCGCTCACCAACACCGGCGAATACTGAGTAACCGGAGTGTTCGATCGCGATATTACGGATTAACTCCATCATGTTAACGGTTTTACCTACACCTGCACCACCGAATAAACCAACTTTACCACCTTTTGCGAACGGACAAATCAAGTCGATAACTTTGATACCGGTTTCAAGTAATTCCGTACTGTTTGATTGTTCTTCGTAGCTTGGTGCCGCACGGTGAATATCCCAACGAGCTTCTTCGCCGATAGGACCTTTTTCATCGATCGGTTCACCTAATACGTTCATAATACGACCTAGAGTCTTCGTACCAACCGGTACTTGAATCGGGTTACCCGTATTTTCAACTTTTAAGCCACGTTTTAAACCGTCTGATGTACCTAATGCGATACAACGCACAAGTCCACCACCTAATTGTTGTTGAACCTCAAGGGTTAAACCTGATTCAACTTTTAAGGCATCATATACTTTTGGTACTGCATCTTGCGGGAATTCAACGTCGATTACCGCACCGATAATCTGTACAATTTTTCCTGTTGCCATTACCTATTCTCCATTAAATTGCTGCGGCACCCGCAACAATTTCGTTTAATTCATTTGTAATGCTTGCTTGGCGAGCTTTGTTATACACTAATTGTAATTCATCAATTAACGTACCCGCATTATCTGTTGCGGCTTTCATTGCTACCATTCGAGCGGCTTGTTCAGAAGCTAGATTATCTACAACTGCTTGGTATACCTGAGTTTCTAAATAACGAACAAGTAAACTATCCAATAAAACTTGAGGATTCGGTTCATAGATATAATCCCACGAACCTTTCGTATCTAATTCATCGTCATCTAGCTTAGGTAACGGAAGTAACTGTGCGATAACAGGTTTTTGTGACATCGTATTTTCAAAACGGTTATAAGCGACATAAACCGCATCAACTTCACCATCGCGGAAAGCATTAATCATTTCATTAACTGCGCCCACAATACGTTCCATTTCCGGATTATCACCTAACCCCGTTACTTGAGATCTCACATTTAAGCCTAAGTTTTGGTAAAAGCTCACACCTTTTGAACCAACTAAACCCAGCTCAACACTAACGTCTTTATCTTTCCACGTTTTAAATTCATTCAAAGTCGCTTTGAATAAATTGATATTAAGACCACCACATAAACCGCGGTCGGTTGAAACTACAAGATAGCCTACTTTTTTAATATCACGTTCAGTTAAAAACGGGTGCTTATAACCAATGCTTCCTTTCGCAATATGGCTAATCACCTTACGGATCATTTCCGAATAAGGGCGACTGGCAGCCATACGCTCTTGCGTTTTACGCATTTTAGAGGTAGCAACCATTTCCATTGCTTTGGTGATTTTTTGGGTATTTTTCACACTCGCAATTTTGGTTCTTATCTCTTTCGCACCTGCCATAATTTTTCTCCGCTAGTCGTGACTACCACGCACCATTCTTTTTGAACTCTTCTACGATTGCTTTTAGTTGATCCTTAATTGAATCGCTATAATCGCCAGATTTTGCTAAATCTTTCATAAAGTCGGTGTGATTACTATTTGCATAAGCAAGTAAAGCGGATTCAAATGAACCGATACGATCAAGTTCTACATCGTCTAAATAACCGAATTCAGCCGCAAAAAGCACTAACGCTTGTTCACTTACCGGCATTGGTGCAAATTGTTTTTGTTTAAGCAATTCAGTCACTTTTTGACCGTGAGAAAGCTGTTTACGTGTTGCATCATCTAAATCCGAAGCAAACTGAGCAAACGCAGCCAATTCACGATATTGAGCCAATGCCGTACGAATACCGCCCGATAATTTCTTAATCGCCTTAGTTTGCGCCGCAGAACCTACACGAGATACCGAAATACCCGGGTTTACCGCAGGACGAATACCTGAGTTAAATAAACTTGACTCTAAGAAGATCTGACCGTCAGTAATAGAAATTACGTTTGTCGGAACGAAAGCAGATACGTCACCCGCTTGAGTTTCGATAATAGGTAATGCCGTTAATGAACCTGTTTGACCTTTTACCGCTCCATTAGTAAAACGTTCCACATAATCCGCACTTACACGTGCCGCACGCTCTAATAAACGAGAGTGTAAATAGAATACGTCACCAGGGAATGCTTCACGACCCGGTGGACGACGTAATAATAATGAAATTTGACGATAAGCAACCGCTTGTTTAGATAAATCATCATAAACGATCAATGCATCTTCACCACGGTCACGGAAATATTCACCCATAGCACAACCGGAATATGGAGCAAGATATTGTAGTGCCGCAGATTCAGAAGCCGAAGCAACAACAACGATGGTATTTGCTAATGCGCCGTGCTCTTCTAATTTACGCACTACGTTAGCAATGGTAGATGCTTTTTGACCGATTGCCACATAGATACATTTAATACCTGAATCTTTCTGAGCAATAATTGCATCGATTGCTAATGCCGTTTTACCTGTTTGACGGTCACCGATAATTAACTCACGCTGACCACGACCGATTGGAACCATTGAATCGACCGCTTTATAACCGGTTTGTACCGGTTGATCTACCGATTGGCGATCGATAACGCCCGGTGCGATAACTTCAACCGGAGAGAAACCGTCATTGTCGATTTCGCCTTTACCGTCAATCGGCTGACCTAATGTATTTACCACACGACCTAATAAACCGCGACCTACCGGAACTTCTAAGATACGACCGGTACATTTTACCGACATACCTTCAGCTAAATCCGCATAAGGTCCCATTACTACCGCACCTACAGAATCACGTTCTAAGTTAAGTGCAATCGCATAGCGATTACCCGGTAATTCGATCATCTCACCTTGCATTACATCGGCAAGACCGTGGATACGAATGATACCGTCACTTACTGAAACGATTGTCCCTGTGCTTTGAGCTTCGCTCACCACATCAAACTGGGCAATACGTTTTTTAATCAATTCACTAATTTCAGTTGAATTTAGTTGCATTTTTTATTCCTCTTACAAGCTCAACGCTGACGCTAAGCGATTTAACTGACCACGGCTACTACCATCAATAACAACGTCATCATATTTAATAATTACGCCTGCAATCAGGCTGTTATCGATTTGGTTGGTTAAACGAACTTTTTGACCTAAGCGTTTTTCCATCGCTTTTGCGATTTTATCTTCTTGTGCTTGACTTAATTCGTTCGCCGAAACTACTGTTACATCTTTTACCGCTTCATGTTCCGCTCGTAATGATACAAAATTATCAAATACTGCCGGTAACACTGCCAGACGTTTATTTTCAGCCATTACACGAATAAAATTTTGCCCATATTGATCAAGTTGGTCGCCGCAGATTTTGAGAAATGTTTCTGAAATCTGACCGCTTGCAAGGGAAGAATTAATATATTCCGCCACTTGTTCGTTTTCGGTCACTAACGCCGAAAACCGTAACATTTCTTGCCATTTATCCAACTGACCTTGTTCTAAAGCAAAATCAAAAGCTGCTTTAGCGTAGGGGCGAGCTACTGTACTTAATTCTGACATCTGCCCCACCTTGTTATAGTTCTGCAACTAGCTTATCAATAATGTCATTGTTCGCTGCTTGATCAACAGAACGACCAACAATTTTCTCCGCACCGGCAACCGCCAACGCAGCCACTTTTTGGCGAAGTTCTTCTTGAACTCGTTTGCGTTCGCTTTCCACTTCCGCATGACCTTGTTCAATAATACGTAGGCGTTCGATTTCAGCTTCCGCTTGTACGGACTCTAAAATTTCATTACGACGTTTCGTTGCTAAATCAATAATTTTTTGTGCTTCTTCTTTCGCTTTAAGGATTTCTTGATCCGCTGCAGCTTTAGAATCCGCTTGTTCTTGTTTCGCTTTTTCAGCCGATGCCAAAGCGTTAGCGATATTCGCTTGACGCTCTTCGATCGCTTTAATAAGCGGTGGCCATACAAATTTCATACAAAACGCAACGAAAAGTGCGAATGCAATAAGCTGACCGATTAGTGTTGCATTTAAATTCACAACGCCCTCCTAAAAGTCGGTTAAGTTATTCAATGAATAACGGAAAAGAGAGACCCGACTTATTTCAATAAATCAATGAACGGGTTCGCGAAGATGAAAAGTAAAGAAATACCTACAGCAATCATTGCGATAGCATCTAAAAGACCTGCAACGATAAACATTTTTGTTTGTAAGCTGCTTGCTAATTCAGGCTGACGAGCAGATGATTCTAAGAATTTACCACCTAAGATAGCAAAGCCGATAGCTGTACCAAGTGCAGCGAAAGCTAATAAAATTGACGCACCAATAATTGTTGCTGTGATTACTGATTCCATAATGTTCTCCATTAAGATTGAGGAATTCGCCAGAAGGCAGGGTTGTTGTTAATAAAATCATTCAAGCAATCAAATTTTTACAAAAGATTGAGAAAATTTGACCGCTCGTTAGGTTCGTTTAATGATCCGCTTTATTATAAGCGATACTCAAATAAACAATCGTTAGCATCATAAAAATAAAGGCTTGAAGCGTAATAACTAAGATATGGAAAATAGCCCAAACCAAATGCAATGGAATACCTAACGCTTGTAATGCAAAGTTATCTGCCATATACATTACTGCGATAAGGATAAAGATTAACTCACCCGCATACATATTACCGAATAAACGGAATGCCAAAGAAATAGGTTTTGCAAGTAGAGTAACCGTTTCAAGAATAAAGTTTACCGGAATAAATGCCCAGTGATTGAACGGATGCAACGTATATTCTTTTACTAAGCCGCCGAAACCTTTCGATTTTACGGTATAGAATAAAATTAAGAAGAATACGCAGATAGACATACCTAAGGTTGCACTAATATCCGCAGTAGGAACGGCACGAAGGTAATGGATACCGAACATATTTGCCAATTGAGGTAAGAAATCCACCGGAACTAAGTCAATAGCATTCATAATGAATACCCAGCAGAAAATAGTAAGTGCAAGCGGAGCAATCACATTACGCGGTCCGTGGAAGTTATCTTTAACTAAACCGTCCACCCAACCAATGACAATTTCCACGAAGCATTGCAATTTTCCCGGTACTCCCGACGTCGCATTTTTCGCAACTCGAGAAAATACGAAAAGGAAAATAACACCAGCAAGCAGAGAGAAAAAGAGCGTATCTAAATGAACAGCCCAAAAACCGTCACCTGAAGCTAAAAAACTCAAGTGATGGCTAATATATTCTGCGGTAGTTCCAGCCATAATGAATCCTTTTAGAATAAGAAATTAATGAGTTCGTTTACTTAAAATAAACGGAATGACATTATTTAAAAATAATGCCATTAAATATCCCACAAAAAACAGTACAAGATGAAGATAAGGCAATAACTTAAAACACATAACCACTAATAAAATAGTGATTATCCATTTTAAGCCTTCGCCTCGATAAAAATCGCCCATTTTTGACTGGTTTTTTGTAGTTTTTTTAAAAAAATCCAATAAACAAAAACACAATGCGGTAGAAAGCTTGATAAAAAGCCCCCTAAAAAGGAAATGCTGATTTCACCTTTCCAAATCATCAATAAACCGAATATACATATCAACAGCAAAAATTCGGTTTTTAACGCACTTATATAGTGTAATTTCGCTTTATTTATTACAGCAGACATATTACTTCCTATCCGACAGGCAAATGCCCTCTGTAAAAAATGAAATATTTCTTCAGATTATACGATACAAAACAACAGATTAAAATATGAAAAAGCCATAAAAAACCGATTTATGCAAATTTTGTTACAAAAAGGTTAATTTCAGACTTTTTTATCGCAAAACATAAGGATATTTCAGTTATCACAATGTGATCTTATTCACATTTTTCTTACAAATCACATAAAAAATATAGAGTTATCTTTATTGAAGATAACATCTAAAATTAAATAAAATTAATCATTTAAAGATAAAAAGTGAAAAGTAATGCTTTCTACTATTATTAATAAATGAAGATAATCCAATTAAACTGATGCATAAGGTTTGTTTAGCAAGACTAAGTGACGTTCTCCGATTAATTCCGGCACGGATAATGTAATCACATGTTCTAGCTGAATCGGCTTTTTAATCTCTTGTACTTCACTTTCAGCATAAATGCCTTTAAGCGCGTAAAATTTACCTTGCGGATTTGGCAAATGGTAACACCAATCCACCATATCATTTAAGCTGGCAAAAGCTCGGCTTAATACCCCATCAAAGGTTTGTTCCGTATACTCTTCCACACGAGAAAGCACAGGAGTTACATTAGTGATACCTAACTCACGTAACGCATTTTTGATAAAGGTAATACGCTTACCAAGGCTATCCAGCAATACAAATTGTTTATCCGGATTTGCAATCGCAAGTGGAATACCTGGTAATCCTGGTCCGGTGCCGACATCAATAAACTTTTCGCCCTGTAAATGTTCGCTTACCACTAAACTGTCTAAAATATGCTTCACCAGCATTTCATCTGGATTACGCACAGAAGTAAGGTTATAAGCTTTATTCCATTTGTCTAATAAACGTACGAAACCAACCAACTGCTCTTTCTGCTGATCGGTCAAATTAATTTGCGCCTGTTCCAACAAGCGGTCTAATTTCTGTCTCATTTTGTAAAATCCTTATGGCTTACACAATAAAACACGGAATAAACCGAAAGTAATCATTGTTTTAATTTCCGTATATTCCGTGCTTCCTCAGCTAAATTATAATTCGCCTCGTTTCAGCATACCTTGCTTTTTCAAATTCACGAGAAGAATTGAAATCGCAGCCGGTGTAATACCTGAAATACGGCTTGCCTGCCCAATCGAAACTGGACGATGTTGCATCAGCTTCGCACGTACTTCGTTTGAAAGGCTCTCAACCTTGTCATAATCAAATTCAGCAGGAATTAAGGTATTTTCATGACGTTTATGACGTTCAATCTCATTTTGCTGATGTTCGATATAACCTTGGTATTTAATCGAAATTTCAACTTGCTCCGCAGCCTGTTTATCTTCCAATGCTGGTGCAAATGCTGCGACTTGCGTGAGTTTGTCATAAGTCACTTCTGGACGACGTAATAAGTCTTCACCGCTCGCTTCACGGGTAAGCGGACTACTTACCAATTCATTGACTGCCGCTAAATGTTCCGATTGCGGGTGAATCCAAATTTGTTTTAGACGTTCACGCTCACGCTCGATATTTTCCATTTTTTGATTAAATCTCGCCCAACGAGCGTCATCAATCAAGCCTAATTCGTGAGCAATAGGTGTTAAACGAATATCAGCGTTATCTTCACGTAGCAATAAACGATATTCCGCACGTGAGGTAAATACACGATACGGTTCTTTTGTGCCAAGTGTACAAAGGTCATCAACCAATACACCGGTATAAGCAAGATCACGTGTAGGGAACCACGCCTCTTTGCCTTGAACCTGTAATGCTGCATTAATACCCGCTAACAAACCTTGAGCCGCTGCTTCCTCATAACCGGTCGTACCGTTAATCTGACCGGCGAAGAATAAACCTTCAATCGCTTTGGTTTCTAAAGTCGGTTTTAGATCACGTGGGTCGAAATAATCGTATTCAATCGCATAACCCGGTTTGATAATACGCGTGTTCTCTAAACCCTTCATCGAATTTACGATACCCATTTGTACATCAAACGGTAAACTGGTTGAAATTCCGTTCGGATAAACTTCGATGGTACTTAAACCTTCAGGCTCAAGATAAATTTGGTGACTGTTACGATCACTGAAACGCATCACTTTATCTTCGATTGACGGGCAGTAACGAGGGCCGATCCCTTCAATCACACCGGTGTACATTGGGCTACGATCTAAACTATTGCGGATCAAATCGTGCGTTTGCTCATTGGTATGCGTGATATAGCAAGGAATTTGACGCGGATGCAGATCAACTGAGCCCATAAACGACATAACCGGTAATTCCGCATCACCGTGTTGTTTAGCCAACACGTCAAAATTGATCGTACGAGCGTCTAAACGCGGCGGCGTACCGGTTTTAAGACGATCAACACGTAAGTTCAGATCACGTAAACGATCTGCAAGCATGGTAGCCGCCGGATCACCCGCTCGACCACCTGCATAGTTATCTAAACCGATATGAATTTTACCGGCAAGGAAAGTTCCGGCGGTTAAAACGACCGAACGCGCTTTAAAAGTCAGTCCCATTTTAGTTACCGCACCCACCGCACGATTATTTTCTACTAAAATATCCACGACTTCTTGTTGGAAAATATCTAAATTCGGTTGATTTTCTAGTGCGGTACGCACCGCTTGGCGGTAAAGCACACGGTCTGCTTGCGCACGAGTTGCACGTACGGCAGGCCCTTTCGAACTGTTTAAGGTACGAAATTGGATCCCCGCTTGGTCAATCGCAATAGCCATTAAACCGCCCATCGCATCGATCTCTTTTACCAAATGTCCTTTACCGATGCCACCGATTGCCGGATTGCAAGACATTTGCCCTAACGTATCTACATTATGTGTTAAGAGTAAGGTTTTTAACCCCATACGGGCAGGAGCCAACGCAGCTTCTGTCCCAGCATGACCGCCGCCAACGACAATCACGTCATAAATTTCATGGTAAATCATATATCTGCCTTTATAATTTTTTATATCTAAGAACTCAAAACAAAAGAGTGTTATTCTACCTTAAAACAATAGGATCATGAAAATGCAATTTTAAGATCATTTTTGTGATCTTTCTTAGGATCTTTAGATCGCTAGTAATAATATAGATCTTTATATAGAGATCTTTATTATTGTTATTATTAGTAAGATCCTTTTATGAGGATAACTCAATATTATCAAGTAAAATCAAAAGGTTATAATAATTTAAAGTAGATAAGGATCTTGTATTCTTACTAGATCTATGTTGTGGATAAAAGATATAGTTATCCACAGGGAAAGTATTTTATAAAGTTATTCATGAATAGATCTCAAGTTATAAGATGATTACTTAGCAAGTTATCCACAGATCAAATTATTGATTTTATGCTGATTTAATAAACAAAATAACGTAATATAAAGCGTATTTAAGTATAAAAAAGCGGAGATGATTATGACACAACAACATTATTTAGCTGTTTTTAGTGATATTGATGGGACGTTATTAAATAGCGAACATCAAATAACCTCTCAAACGGAACAAGCGATTAAGCACATTATGCAACAAGGCGTTCCTTTTATACCTGTTTCCGCCCGTCCGCCTTTAGCGATCACACCTTATACCAAGCAGCTACAAAGTGATTTTCCGATCATTTGTTATAGCGGCGCGCTTATTTTAGATCGGGATCTGAATAAGCTATATAGTGTTGTTATCGAGCAAGATGATCTTTATCAACTAGATCTATTACTCGAAGCATATCCGCACCTCTCTATTAATCATTATGCGGGTATCAACTGGTTTAGTAATGATTTAGCAAATGAATGGACTATCCAAGAAGGCAACATAACCGGTTTACAAGCGGTCAAAAAAACACAAAACTTAACCGATGTACATAAAATTCTTGTGATGGGAGAAGCTGAGCAAATTCAAGCGTTAGAGAAATTATTGAAACGGCAGTTACCGCACCTTTCCATTCATCGTTCTAAAAACGAATATTTGGAAATCATGAATAAGCAGGCGACCAAGTCGAACGCGATTCGATTTATGGAAAAAGTATTGAATGTGACTCAAGAACAAGTAATTGCTTTCGGCGATAATTTTAACGATTTGGATATGTTGCAATATGCGGGGCTTAGTGTCGCTATGGGGAATGCGCCGGAGGAGATTAAAGCGGTGGCAAAACGGGTTACCGCATCTAATAATGATGACGGAATAGCATTAGTCTTAAATGAAATATTTAATTAAATGGAAAAATAATGCCTCGTTTGATAACGAGGCATTTTCTTGATTATTTTACGCTAATATCACGACCGAAGAATTGTTCGCCTAATTTTTTTAGAGTGCCGTCTGTATGTAATTCGCCAATTGCCGCACTAATTTTGTTTAATGCTTCTTGGTTGCCTTTATTGGCAATAAAACCGGCATCCACTTTTTCAGGGGATTCCCAAACAATTTTAAGACCTGATTTCGGATTTTTCTTGAGGTAATCCAATAACGCTAAGTTATCGTTGAAAGTAGCATCTGCACGTTTTTGTTGAATTAATAATAAACCTTGCGCCATACCGTCAATCGGTACAATATCCGCACCGTTTGCACGCGCTAATTCACCGTAGTTTGAGCTTAATGTCTGTGCGGTTTTCACGCCTTTAACATCCGAAGCTTGTTTGATTTTTTGCTCGTCATTTCGTACCACTAACGCCGCACCTGACCAGCTATAGGCTGCTGATTTATCAAAAGTCGCTTGGCGTTCCGGTGTGGTTAAACCGACTTGGTTTGCAACTAAATCGAAACGATCCGCTTTTAAACCGGCTAACATTGCGTCCCATTGAGTTTCTTTAAAATCCACTTTAACGCCGAGTTTTTCCGCCACAGCACGCGTCACTTCTACATCATAACCGGTTAATTTACCGCTCGCATCATGGTAAGTAAAAGGTGCATAAGTACCTTCGGTTCCAACGGTAATAGTGCCTTTCGCATTGATTCTTTCAAGTAACGTTTCTTTAGCCAATGAAGTTGCTGAAGTCGCTAATGCAATCGCTGAAACTGCAATTACAGATAATTTTTTTAACATAGTAGGAGTCCTCTTAATTGGAGAAAATTAATAGATAAAATATATGAAGTTGTGTTTTTGCGAATTATTAGAGAAATTCAGGATCGCTTCAAATAACTAAATGGAATAATATTTAGCGAAATATTGTAAAAAATGGGAGTTTTTTTATGAGAATAGGATAAGCGGCTATTTTTTCACAATCTTTTGTAAAATTAACCGATTGTATTTGAGGTTTAGACTAAATATGTGCCGCAGCAGTGTTTGAATTTTTTACCGGAACCGCATACGCAATTTTGTTTTTGCGAAGGGAGTGGTACGGTCGGATCAACAAAATACCAGCGATTATTCACTTGTACAAACAACGATAGTTCGTGATGCGCTTCAATGCCGTTTTCCGTCTTAAAGAGGGCTTTAAATTCGACTAAGCTATGCAATTTACTGATATTCGGTTTATGTGCAATGATTTCTAAGCCCGCCCATTGAGTAGTTTCTCCCCATGCTTTCATAGCCGCTTGATCTAAAAATTTCTGCTGGCTAGGAACGGTGGTAGCGACAATATAGTCGATATTTACCAAAGTATATGCCGCATAACGAGAACGCATCAGTTGTTCTGCGGTTGCCGGATAAGCTTGCTTAAGATGAAACGGCTGACAACATTCCGTATAAGGCTTACCGGATTGGCACGGACAAGCGGTTAAATTTTCTGACATCTTTACTACTCTGATTTAGTTGAATCGCTTACAAATTTAAGTAAGGCGTTAATTTCATTTTTAGCTTGTTCCGACAGCACTTTGTTATCATTTAGCATTTGAGTGCCGCGTAAGCGGATAAATTCTAAATAATCTTTATTTTGGGTTTGTTCATATTGCTGTTTTGCCGCGTACATTTCGGCGAAATATTTACGGGTTTGGCTAATCAGCATTTTTTGTCCGAACATTGCGATAATCGCCAACGCAAGTGCAATCACCGAGCCGTAACCGTCAGTCGGGTAATATAAAACGCCGGCGATAATAAACAATGCAGTAACTAGCATTGAGCTGTTTTTAATGTACTGCTGTTCGGGGGCTTTGAGGGCTTTTTTTAAATCCATAGCAAAATTTCCTGTAAATTTGACCGCTTGTATTATAAAAAATACCCCCTCTTAGATAAAGAGGGGGTAAACGCTTTATAGAATCAATTAAGCTAAAATGCCTAACCAATAACCTAAAATACCAACGCCGAATAGTGCGAAGATAATGTACATCGCATTTACTTTCTTACGTAATAACCACATACATAAGAAGGTTAGCAATAATGCTGCTAAGCCCGGTAATAAGTCGTTAAGCACGCTTTGCACGGTGGTAACCACTTCTTCGCCCATTGCGTTTTTATAGCGCGAAAGTTCAAACGGTATGTTGATACTAGTCCACTTCGACACCAAGGAACCCATCACAAATAAGCCGAGAATCGATGCCCCTTGCGTGACTTTTTGTAGACGACCGCCGCCCATATCCGAAACGATTTCCGTCCCTTTTTGATAGCCGTATTTAAAGCCGTACCAACGGGTAAGCGCACGGCAAAGGTTAATACCGATAAAGAATAATAATGGGCCGAGAATGCTGCCGCTAATCGCTAAACCGGCACCTAGAGCGGCTAATACCGGACGTAATGTCCCCCAGAAAATCGGGTCGCCGACACCGGCAAGCGGCCCCATTAAACCGACTTTAACCCCGCTAATCGCCGCATCGTCAATGTCTGCGCCGTTCGCACGTTCTTGTTCCATCGCAGCGGTTACGCCCATAATTGCCGAACCGACCCACGGTTGCGTATTGAAGAACTCTAAATGGCGTTTTAATGCCGCCGCCTGGTCTTCTTTACGGCTGTAAAGACGTTTAATCGTTGGGATCATAGATACGCAGAAGCCCATTGATTGCATACGTTCAAAGTTAAATGAACCTAATAGGAAAGTTGAACGCCAATAAGTCGCACGAATATCCGCACTGGTAAGTTGTTTTTTCTCTGACATAATTTGCTCCTTATAGACCTTCTAACTCGTTATCCGCTAATTTTTTAGTGGTGCGAGGTGCATTTACCGATTGGTTGAATTGTGGGTTTAATTGGATGTAAAGCATTGCTAAACACGCACCTAAGAAACCGAGACCGACTAAGTTGTAGTTTGAGAATGATGCAATTACAAAGCCCATAAAGAAGAACGGCATTAACGCACCGGCACGCATCATATTAATAACCATCGCATAACCTACCACCACGATAAAGCCACCAGCGATTTGTAAGCCGCGAGTTACCACTTCAGGAATCGCATTTAATGCTTCGGTTACTGTATCAGTACCTGCTACAAGTGCAACGAAGAACGTTGGAATCGCCACACGTAATGCTTGTAAAGAAAGACCGGCAAAGTGGCAGAACTCAATCCCTCGGAAGTTAGCTTGCTCGGCAAATTTATCCGCTTTATGTTGTAAGAAGATGGTTAAAGTACGCACGAAAATGGTTAATACCTGACCTGCTGCCGCTACCGGAATAGCGATCGCAATTGCCGTCCCTTTATCTTGTCCGCCTTTGATTACTAAGATTGCCGCAATTACCGATGCTAATGCCGCATCCGGTGCCATTGCCGCACCGACGTTCATCCAGCCTAACGCCAACATTTCAAGCGTACCGCCAACGATAATACCGGTTTGTAAGTCGCCTAACACCCAGCCTATTAAGGTACAAGCTACAAGCGGACGGTGAGTTTGGCGTTCATCAAGTACGGAACCCATACCGCAAATTGCAGCAACCAGGGTTACTAAAATAATTTCAATACTAGTCATAGTTGAATCCTTAATTAGAATTTAATTGCATCAAGACGGTTTTTATCAAGCGGTTCTTTTTTGTTTGACGCCACTTGTTGTAACGACATATCTACGCCTAACTCAAGGAGTTTGTAGAATGCGGCTAAATCGGTTTGATTGATCGCCACCGCTTGAGAGATAAGTTTGTCGCCTTCACGGAAAGTCATACCGCCGACATTGACATTTTTAATGTTTACGCCGCCTTCAATTAAGCGAACGATATCCGATGGGTTGGTGACCAACCAAATAATGTTTTTACCGGCGTATTTCGGGTTGTGCCAAACTTTGATCGCTTTATCGACCGTAATCACATAGCCTTTTAAGTGTTCCGGCACGATTTGTAGTAATAATTCACGGCGAATATCATCGGTTGCCACTTCATCACTAATCGCAAAAATCGCTTCGCATTTCACCGTTTTCGCCCAAGATGTCATTACTTGACCGTGAATTAAACGGCTGTCGATACGCATCAATGAAATATTCATACGCCCGTTCGGGTCAATGTTGGTCGGTAGAGGAGCTGTTTCTTCAGCTTCTGCTTTAGGTTGCGGAGCTGAAACGCTAGGTTCTGGATTGTGGTAAGTTTTTACACTTAAATGACCGACTTCTTTTGCGGTTGCAGCCAATTCCGTTGCCGTTTTAGCGTCTGCAGAAGCATCCATAACTTCAAGCAACATCGGCAAATTCGTCCCGGTAACAATATCGTCCTGCGGACGTTTTGCTAAAATTCGGGCCGCCGCATTGTACGGACTACCGCCAAATAAATCGACCAAGAATAGCACGCTATCGGTAGGTTGAAGCGTTGCGATAATCGCTTCATATTTTTCGACTAACGTATCTTGACCTTCCCCTGGCACAAAGATAACCGGATGAACATTATCTGTTTCTCCATATACCATTTGTGCGGAATTGACCAACTCTAGGGCTAATTTGCCATGAGCGGCGATGATCAAATGCACCATTTTTCACCTCTGTGATTTCTATATCCAAGTTTTTGCTAAATCGCTTTAGCTTTCAAATGGAGCATAATGTAAACGATTGCTTTTTTGCAAATGCTTTATAAAGTAATGTCATTATTAATAGATCTAGATCATAAAAAAAGCCCGAGGGTAAATTTTACTCTCGGGCTTGATAGAAAACTTGAAAGGCGATTTACAATAAAATGCTACCGATTAAGGCAATGATAAAACCGACCACACCGATTGAAGTTTCTAATGCCGTCCACGTTTTTAAAGTGGTTTTGGTATCCATTTCTAAAAAACGGCTCATTAACCAGAAACCGGAGTCATTAACGTGAGAAAGTACCGTCGCACCGGAAGCTATCGAAATCACGATAAAGCAAAGGTCAAACTGGCTTAAATCGGTTGAAGCCGCCACACTCGGCGCAATTAATGCCGCTGCGGTAGTTAATGCAACGGTTGCCGAACCTTGTGCGACACGCATCGCCACCGCAATAATAAATGCCGCCACGATAATCGGCATACCGGTATCCGAAAGCATAGAAGATAACACATCGCCGATACCGCTGGCACGTAATACGCCGCCGAACATACCGCCCGCACCGGTTACCAAAATAATCGAGCAAATCGGGCCTAACGCATTGTTACATAAACTTTCGATTTGTTCGTAACTACGCTCACCGCGTAATAACATAATCGCCAGTAATAACGTGATTAATAACGCCACCGGCGTTTTGCCGATTAAACGTAGGCTTTGCACCCAAAGTTCGGAGCCGTCAATCACTTTCGCAACACTTAACGTATTTAAACCGGTATCAAATAAAATTAAGAAGATCGGTAACACTAAAATAAATAATACGCGTCCAAATGAAGGTGGTGCTTGTACCGATGTTTCGCTGATTGCCGCCGTATTCAAAAAGGCTTTTGGTAATTCGACATAGACCCGTTTACTGATAAACATACTGAAAAGGTAAGTACCGATATACCAAGTCGGAATCGCACAAATTAAACCGACTAGTACCAGTAAGCCCATATTCACACCCAGTAAATCGCCGGAAGCGACCGGACCCGGATGTGGCGGTAGAAATGCGTGCATTACTGCAAACGCACCGGCAACCGGAAAGGCATAACGTAGTACCGAACCACCGAATTGTTTTGCTACGCTAAAGACAATCGGTAACATCACCACCAGACCGGCATCGAAGAAAATCGGAAAACCGAAGAGTAATGCCGCCACACCTAAGGCAAAGGGGGCTTTTTGTTCGCCGAATTTATTAATCAGCGTATCGGCTAACACTTTTGCCCCGCCGGTAATTTCTAATAAACGCCCAATCATTGCACCTAAACCGACCAATAAAGCGACCGATGCAAGCGTATTACCGAAGCCGGTAAGTAAAGTCGGCAGAATTTTATCCACCGGAATACCGGCAGCCAGTGCGGTTAATAAACTAACGATTAATAATGCGACAAATGCATGTACTTTGAATTTTATAATCAACACTAATAGCGCGATGATCGCCACTACCATAATGAAAATTAACATAGAAACCTCGATAAGAAGTATAAATTGTTACTGGTAACATAAATTTAAACGTTTGCGATGTAAATAGATTGTTAGAATTAATTTTAAAAATGAGATCTTTATCACAAAATTAAATGTTACCTGTAACATTTAAGTGAAAAATCTGCTATGTTGCCGAATAAATAGGAGGAAGCTCAAATGAAATCTGGTCAAAGTTTTATTTTAATGGGTGTATCAAGCACCGGTAAAACCACAATAGGCAGTGAAGTGGCTCGTCGTTTAGGCATTAAATTGATTGATGGCGATGATCTGCACCCGAGAGCGAATATCCTCAAAATGAGTCAAGGACAACCGCTAAATGATCAAGACCGTTTTCCGTGGCTGGAACGAATTAATGATGCCGCCTTTAGCTTAGAACAAAAAAATGAAATCGGAATTATTGTTTGCTCGGCATTAAAAAAGAAATATCGTGATCAAATCCGCCAAGGTAATCAAAAGGTTAAATTTATTCATTTACACGGTTCATTTGAGCTGATTTTAGAACGAATGAAAAAGCGTAAAGGCCATTTTATGAAAACCGAAATGTTGAAAAGCCAGTTTGATACGTTAGAAATTCCGCAAGCGGATGAACCCGATGTGATTTCGATTGATATTAGCGGCAGCTTTGAAGACGTGGTGCAATTATGCGTACAGGCGATTAAAGCCTATCTATAAAAAGAATGTTGAGTAGAACAAGCGGTTATTTTCTGCAAATTTTTTGCAAAATTTAACCGCTTTTTTTATGTTTAAATCGTTTCGCCGATATGAATTTTATAACCGAGATTAATGACTTCATCTTGAATATTATCACCATTTAGATGGCTTAATAATTGTTGAGCGGCCACTTTGCCGATTTCAAACCGAGGAGTAATCACACTCGCCAATTGAGGTGTTACGGATTGACCGACATCGTGTCCGTGAAAACCGGCAATTGCAATTTGTTGCGGCACTTTGATGCCTAACCGTTGGCATTCAAATAATGCGCCGATTGCCAAATCGTCATTGGTACAAAAAATGCCGTCGATATTCGGATATTTTTCCAGCGCAATATGTAGTTGTCTTGCCCCCAAGGTAAAAGAAGATGATTCTTCCGTAGCAATAGTGTAAGGCGTTAGTTTATGCTTTTGCATAGCAAGTTCGTAGCCTTGCATCTTTAAACGGGTTCGTTTATCCATTCTTGCCGAAAAATAAACCACTTGACGGCAACCGCGTTTGATCATGGTTTCAACCATGGCTTGCGCGGCAAAAATATTGTCAAAACCGACTGATTGTTGCAGTCCTTTTTCACTGGTATCCATAATTTCAATTACCGGAATTTTCGCAACACTTAACATTTTGAGCGTGCGCTCACTGTGGTGGTTTTCCGACAAAATCAAACCGTCCACGTGATAAGAAAGGAGCGATTCAATACGCTGTTCTTCTTTTTGTTCGCTATAACCGGAGTGAGCGAGCATGGTTTGATAACCGGCAGCATCGGTTACACTTTCAATTCCTTTTAACACATCGGCAAAAACTTGGTTGGTTAAAGACGGTAACAATACGCCAATCGCTTTACTTTTGGCATTGGACAGAATATCCGGCGCACGATTCGGAATATAACCGAATTGTTCAATCGCTACAGCGATCCGTTTACCGGTATCTTCGGCAACCGAGGAGGGATTACGTAAATAGCGACTGATCGTCATTTTGGTAATACCTAAATGTTCGGCAATATCTTGTAAAGTTGGGCGTTTATGTTTGCTCATAGGGTTAAATTTTGTGAAGTATGTCGCTATTTTAACGGAAAATATGATTTTATGTTTTATTTGCAAAATAACAAGCGGTAAGATTTTAGCAAAATTTTGCTAAAACCTATTTTGTAAACACCTATGAAGGCAATTTTATGGCAACAATGAAAGATATAGCTCGGATTGCGGGCGTTTCCACTTCCACCGTCTCCCATGTGATCAATAACTCGCGTTTTGTGAGTGACGAAATTCGTCAGCGTATCGAAAAAGTGGTGGTGGAACTTAATTACATGCCTTCATTGGTGGCTCGTAGCCTAAAAGTAAAAGAAACCAACACAATCGGCATGTTAGTCACCACCAGCAGCAACCCATTTTTTGCGGAAGTGGTGCGTCATGTTGAACGTTATTGTGAGCAACATAACTATCATTTAATTTTGGTCAATACTGACGGTAACAGTACCAATTTAGAACAACATTTAGCCCGCTTGTTACGTAAACAAGTGGACGGTTTATTATTGATGTGTTCCGAGCCGCAAGATTTGGACGAAAGTGTGATGGCGAATATTCACTTGCCAATGGTGGTGATTGACTGGTGGCAACAGGCATTGAAAGCGGATAACGTACGCGAAAATTCGGAATTAGGCGGTTATCTTGCGACAAAAGCGTTAATTGATGCCGGCTATACCGAGATTGCTGTGATTACCGGCGAACAATCGAAATCCCATACATTAAACCGTTTACAAGGTTACAAGCGGGCGATTTTAGAGGCAAATTTGCCAATTCGTCCCGAATGGATTGTGGAAGGTCATTTTGATTATCAAGCCGGTTTGGAATGTGCAAGCCGATTATTGGCGCTGAATTCTCGCCCTCAAGCGATTTTTGCGATGAGCGATAGTATTGCAATCGGCGTATATCAAGCCGCTTGGCAAGCCGGTTTACGTATTCCGCAAGATATTGCGGTGATCGGTTACGATAATATCGAATTAGCACAATATCTTGCACCGCCGCTTTCCACCATACATCAACCAAAAGCCCGTTTGGCGAAAAATGCGGTGGAGCAGTTGATCGCCCGTATTCATCAGCCGGATAAAGCTTATCAAGAAATCGAACTTACCCCAGAATTAGTTGTTCGCCGTTCCTTTTGAAAAATTTGTGATAGACCTCTCAAATCCGACAAGAAGCGTTTGCTTTTTTAGATGATTTTTTTTATTTTTTTACTCATCGAAACGTTTCGATAAAGAATAAAGTTACCTAAAAGGGGGAGATATGAAAAAAACAGCGGTATTAAATGCACAACTTTCTGGTGTAATTGCCAGCCTAGGGCATACGGACGGCTTAACCATTTGTGACGCCGGCTTACCGATTCCTTCTGAACAACAATGTGTTGATTTAGCCCTGACTAAAGGCGTACCAAGTTTTTTATCTACCTTGGAAGTGGTGCTAACTGAACTCTTTGTCGAACGTATTTTATTGGCGGAAGAAATTAAACAAGCTAATCCGACTATCGAACAACAGTTGCTTGAAATGATCAATAAACTTGCTCAAACGCAAGGTCGCCAAATTGAAATTGAATATGTGGTACATAGTGAATTTAAGCAACGCAGTAATCAAGCGAAAGCGGTGGTGCGTACCGGTGAATGTTCGCCGTATGCGAATGTGATTCTTTACTCAGGCGTACCGTTCTAGAGCGAGGAAAATATGAAAACCTTGTTGAAAATCAGTGGAATTGATAAAGCCTTTCCGGGCGTGCAAGCGTTAAAAAATGCCTGCCTGAACGTGTATGCGGGTAGAGCGATGGCATTAATGGGCGAGAACGGTGCAGGCAAATCTACCCTGATGAAAATTCTGACCGGTATTTATCAACGTGACGCCGGTACGATTGAATACCTTGGTAAAGCGGTCAGCTTTGCCAATCCGAAAGCCTCGCAAGAAGCCGGTTTAAGCATTATTCATCAAGAACTCAATATTTTGGGTAACTTGTCGATTGCGGAAAATATCTTTCTCGGGCGTGAATTTACCAACGCTTGGGGCGGTATTGATTGGCGCAAAATGTATGAAGAATCCGACCGCTTGTTGGCGCGTCTTGGGGTAAAACATTCCAGTCGCCAAGCGGCAAACGAATTATCGATCGGCGAATTACAAATGGTGGAAATCGCCAAGGCCTTGAGTTTTGAATCACAGGTGATTGTGATGGACGAGCCGACTGATGCGCTGACCGATACCGAAACCGAAGCGTTATTCAGCGTGATTCGAGAACTGAAAGCGGAAGGACGAGGCATTGTTTATATTTCTCACCGTTTAAAAGAGATCTTCCAAATTTGTGATGATGTAACCGTATTGCGTGACGGTCAATTTATCGGTGAAAGTACGGTGGCGGATTTAACTGAAGATCGTTTAATTGAGATGATGGTTGGACGTAAGTTAGAAGATCAATATCCGCATATCGATAACCCGATTGGCGAGGTTTGTTTATCGGTTAGAAATTTATCGGGTAGCGGTGTGAATAACGTTTCGTTTGAATTACATAAAGGCGAAATTTTAGGTGTTTCCGGTTTGATGGGCGCGGGACGTACTGAATTAATGAAAGTATTGTACGGCGCATTACCGAAAACCGCCGGCGAAGTGCTATTAGACGGCAAAACGATTAATAATCGCTCCAGCCAAGACGGCTTAAATAACGGTATTGTCTATATTTCGGAAGACCGTAAAGGTGACGGCTTAATTTTAGGTATGTCGGTCAAAGAAAATATGTCGCTGACCGCTTTGGAATATTTATCGCATTGGGGACGTATTAACCACGAAAAAGAAAAAATGACCGTGGTGGATTTTATCGATTTATTTAATATTAAAACCCCGAGTCCGGATAAGATTATCGGTGAATTATCCGGCGGTAATCAGCAAAAAGTGGCGATTGCCAAAGGCTTAATGACTCGCCCGAACGTGTTGATTTTAGATGAACCGACCCGTGGTGTGGATGTTGGGGCGAAAAAAGAAATTTATCAACTGATTAATAAATTCAAAGCCGAAGGTTTGAGCATTATTTTAGTTTCAAGTGATATGCCGGAAGTATTAGGGATGTCCGATCGCATTATTGTAATGCGAGAAGGTGCTATTCGCGGCGAGTTTTCTCGCACGGAAGCTACTCAAGAAAAATTATTAGCGGCGGCAATCGGTAAATAGTTGAGATTTTCAAGCGGTCAAATTTAGCAATAATTTTGCAAAAGGAATCTATATGAACAAAGCATTTAATCTAAAAAAATTCCTGATAGAACAACGTTCTATCATTGCGTTACTCGCATTAATTGTGGTGGTGTCATTTTTAAATCCGAATTTTTTTAGTGTCGATAACTTACTGAATATCCTCCGCCAAACGTCAGTAAATGCGATTATTGCGATCGGTATGACGTTTGTGATTTTAATTGCCGGCATCGACCTTTCGGTTGGTTCGGTCTTAGCTCTAACCGGTGCGGTAGCGGCAACTTTAATCGGTTTAGATCTCTCGATTTATTTAGTGGTGCCGGCGGTATTGTTATTCGGTGCGGCAATCGGCTTGTTAAACGGTGCATTAGTCGCCTTCGGTAAAGTACAAGCCTTTATGGCAACGTTAATCACTATGTTGTTATTGCGAGGTGTCACCATGATTTATATGGAGGGTCGCCCAATTTCTACCGGTTTTTCCGACAATGCCGATTACTTTGCTGAGATTGGTACCGGCGAATTATTCGGTGTGCCGGTGCCGGTTTGGTTAATGTTTATCTTATTTGCTATCGGTTGGTTTATTCTGACTCAAACTCGTATCGGGCGCTATATTTATGCGCTTGGCGGTAATGAATCGGCAACCGCACTTTCCGGTATCAACGTGAATAAAATCAAACTGTTTGTGTTTGCGGTCAGTGGCGTGTTAGCGGCACTAGCAGGTTTAATTGTCACCTCTCGTTTAGGTTCGGCACAACCGACCGCCGGTACCGGTTATGAACTTGATGCGATTGCTGCAGTTGTAGTTGGCGGAACCAGTTTAATGGGCGGTAAAGGTCGTATTATCGGCACATTAATCGGTGCGTTAATTATCGGCTTCCTCAGTAATGCCTTAAATTTATTAGATATTGACTCTTACTATCAGCTTGTCGCAAAAGCGTTAGTAATTTTAGCAGCGGTTATTTTGGATAACTTCCTTGGCCGTAAAAAAGCGTAACCTACTCTCAAAAGGAGATTCCTATGAAAAAATTAACTTCTTTAGCACTTGCTCTAGGTTTGGCATTCGGTGCAAAAGCAATGGCGCAAGACACATTGGCGTTAGCGGTATCTACGCTGGATAACCCGTTCTTCGTTACCTTAAAAGAAGGTGCGGAGAAAAAAGCCAAAGACCTCGGTTACAAATTAGTGGTGTTAGATTCCCAAAATGACCCGGCAAAAGAATTAGCGAACGTGGAAGATCTCACAGTGCGTGGTGCGAAAGTATTACTGATTAACCCGACAGATTCGGAAGCGGTTGGTAATGCTGTGGCGATTGCGAATAAGAAAAATATTCCGGTAATCACTTTAGACCGTGGTGCGAATAAAGGTGAAGTGGTGAGCCACATCGCTTCGGATAACGTTGCCGGCGGTAAAATGGCGGGCGATTTTATCGCGGAGAAAGTCGGTAAAAATGCCAAAGTTATTCAATTAGAAGGCATTGCCGGCACATCAGCGGCACGTGAGCGTGGCGAAGGCTTTAAACAAGCGGTAGCGGCAAACCAATTTGAAGTATTAGCTAGCCAACCGGCGGATTTTGACCGTACTAAAGGCTTAAACGTAACCGAAAACTTATTAGCAAGTCACGGTGCGGCAAAAGCGGTATTCGCACAAAATGATGAAATGGCGTTAGGTGCGTTACGTGCGATTAAAGCGGCAGGTAAAGATATTATCGTCGTCGGCTTTGACGGTACGGACGATGCGGTAAAAGCGGTAAAAGGCGGAAAACTGGCGGCAACTATCGCACAACAACCGGATAAAATCGGTGAGTTAGGTGTGGAAACTGCAGATAAATTGCTGAAAGGCGAAAAAGTCGAAGCGAAAATCCCTGTACCGTTAAAAGTAATTAGTCAGTAATTTTGGCTCCGGAGCCGTTATTTTGACGGTTCCGGCATCGCTAGGTTTGTTTAAGGTCGGTTTGAGGTAGTTATGAAAAAACTTTGTGTGTTAGGCAGCGTAAATGCGGATCATGTTATTCGAGTCCCTTATTTCCCGAAAGCGGGCGAAACGCTGAAAGGCGGCAATTATCACATTGCTTATGGTGGCAAAGGTGCGAACCAAGCAGTAGCTGCGGCTCGTGTGCGTGATACATCATTAGTTGATGTGGATTTTATCGCTTGTATCGGCGCTGATGATATTGGGCGAACGATGAAACAAGCGTTTATGCAAGACGGCATTAATCCCGAACACATTGTTGAAGTGGCTGATCAAATGACCGGCATTGCGATGATTCAAGTGGCGGATTCAGGCGAAAACAGCATTGTGATTTCCGCCGGTGCGAATGCAAAGCTAGATGAAAGCGTGGTGGCACAACATCAAGCTACGATTGAAAGTGCGGATTGCTTACTAGTTCAGCTTGAAACGCCGTTACAAGCGGTCGAAAAAGCGGTAAAAATTGCGAAAGCTCATCACACCCAAGTGATTTTAAATCCGGCACCGGCACAGCCGCTCTCGGACGAAATTTTAGCGAATATCGATATGATTACCCCAAATGAAACCGAAACCGCCTTACTGACAGGTGTTCAAGTGGTCGATGAACAAACCGCCCAACAAGCGGCGGATGTGTTCCATCAAAAAGGTATTCAAACCGTGTTAATTACTTTGGGGGCGAAAGGGGCGTTTTTAAGTGAAAACGGCAACGGCGAAATTATTGCCGGCTTTAAAGTCACACCGGTGGACACCACCGCCGCCGGCGATACCTTTAACGGCGCATTGGCGGTAGCTTTATTAGAAGGCAAGTCTATGCGAGATGCGGTAATGTTCGCCCACAAAGCCTCCTCTATTTCAGTCACCCGTATGGGCGCACAAAGTTCGATTCCAACTCGGGCAGAGTTAGTTTGATCGTTTAACTTCATTAACAAGCGGTTAGATTTTTGTAGAAATTTGCAAAAATTTGACCGCTTGTTTTTTTATATGTAAGCCCCATTATTTTCTCCTACCGAATATCCTTTTGAGCCGATCTTTTCTTCTTGTTTTCTCGCTATAAAAAATCATTATCATTAACATAAGTTATTGATCCTTATCAGCTTTTATTCAATTTCTGCACAAGTTTTCTTATCTCATTTACAAAGTAAATATAGAATCAAACTATACCCTTATTTAGTTATTTTTAATTTTGTTTGGAGTGAATATGTCAATTACAAGACGTGGATTCCTAAAAGGAACATCAGCAAGTATGACCGCATTAGCGGCATCCGGCGGTATCGCTCTCCCTTTTGTTGCTAAAGCTGAAACAAAAGATAATGTTGCCGAGCAAGCACAAGATGAAAAAGTGGTTTGGAGTGCCTGTACAGTAAACTGTGGTAGCCGTTGCCCGTTAAGAATGCATGTAAAAGATAATCAAATTTTATATGTAGAAACAGATAATACCGGTACGGAAACCTATAATCTTGATCATCAAGTTCGTGCTTGTTTACGTGGTCGTTCAATGCGCCGTCGTGTTTATAACCCCGATCGTTTGAAATATCCGATGAAACGTGTAGGTAAGCGTGGCGAGGGTAAATTTAAACGTATTTCTTGGGATGAAGCATTAACGGAAATCGCACAATCATTACGTAAAAATATTGAGAAATACGGTAATGAAAGTATTTATTTAAACTATGGTACCGGTACCTTAGGCGGAACAGTAACAAAATCTTGGCCGCCGGGTTCAACTTTAATTGCTCGTTTGATGAATTGTATCGGTGGTTATTTAAATCATTATGGCGACTATAGTACCGCACAAATTGCGGTAGGTTTAGATTACACCTATGGCGGTGGTTGGGCATTAGGTAACGGCTTAGCTGATATTGAAAACACAAAACTCATCGTTCTTTTCGGTAATAACCCTGCAGAAACTCGTATGAGTGGCGGTGGTTTAACTTATTGCTTTGAACAAGCCAAAGCCAAATCAAATGCGAAAGTGATTATTATTGACCCTCGTTATACGGATACAGGAGTGGGTAAAGAGGATGAATGGATTCCTATTCGCCCAGGAACTGATGCAGCTTTAGTATCTGCACTTGCTTATGTATTAATCACTGAAAATATGGTTGATCAGGCATTTTTAGACAAGTATTGCGTTGGCTATGATGAAAAAACTTTACCTGCTGACGCACCTAAAAATGGTCATTATAAAGCCTATATCTTAGGTCAAGGTGATGACGGTATTGCCAAAACACCTGAATGGGCTTCTAAAATTACCGGCATTCCTGTTGATCGGATCATCAAATTAGCTCGTGAAATTGGTCAAACCAAACCTGCTTATATTTCTCAAGGTTGGGGACCTCAACGCCGTAGTAACGGCGAACTTATTTCTCGTGCTATTGCAATGTTACCTATTTTGACCGGCAATGTAGGAATTAGCGGTGGTAATACCGGTGCAAGAGAAAGTGCTTATGGAATACCGTTTGTAAGAATGCCAACTTTAACCAACCCGGTGCAAGCAAGTATCCCAATGTTCTTATGGACGGATGCGATTGTTCGTGGTCCAGAGATGACTGCCACAACAGACGGTATTCAAGGTGTTGAAAAATTATCCGCACCAATTAAAGTAATTTGGAATTATGCAAGTAACTGTTTGATTAACCAACATGCAGAAATTAACCGCACTCATGAAATTCTACAAGATGAGTCTAAATGTGAATTGATCATTACGATTGATAACCATATGACTTCAACTGCGAAATATAGTGATATTTTGTTACCGGATTGCATGACTTCAGAACAGATGGATTTCTGTTTAGATGCTTACGTCGCCAATATGAACTATGTGATTTTTGCCGATCAAGTGGTTAAGCCTTCATTTGAATGTCGTAATATCTACGATATGTTGAGTGATTTAGCTGAAAAACTGGGTGTAAAAGAACAATTTACGGAAGGCAGAACTCAAGAACAATGGTTACGCCATATTTATGAGCAATCTCGCCAAAAATTACCTGAGCTTCCAACCTTTGAAGAATTTAGACAACAAGGAATCTTCAAAAAAGTGGATCCAAAAGGCTTCTTCATAGCTTATAAAGATTTCAGAGATAACCCTGAAGCCAACCCATTAAAAACATCATCAGGTAAAATTGAAATCTATTCGTCTCGTTTAGCAGAAATTGCTCGTACTTGGAAATTAGAAAAAGATGAAGTGATTCATCCGTTACCAATTCATACCGATAGCTTTGAGCATTACGGTGATCCGTTAATGCAAAAATATCCGTTACAACTTTCAGGCTTCCATTATAAAGCTCGTACTCATTCGACTTACGGTAATGTTGATGTTCTCAAAGAAGCAAATCCGCAAGAGATTTGGATTAATCCGATTGATGCACAAGCGAGAGGAATTCAAAACGGGGAATTAGTTCGTATCTTTAATGATCGTGGCGAAGTGCGTATTAATGCTAAAGTCACCCCTCGTATTATTCCGGGAGTCGTGGCATTAAGTGAAGGTGCTTGGTATGCACCGGATAAAAATGGTGTGGATTATTCAGGCTGTATTAATGTCCTTACGACCCAACGCCCATCTCCACTGGCAAAAGGTAATCCGCAACATTCCAACTTAGTGCAAATTGAGAAATTATAGAGGTGAACTATGGAACAATATGGTTTTTATTTCGATTCTGAACGTTGCACAGGTTGTAAAACTTGCGAATTAGCGTGCAAGGATTATAAAGATTTAGGTACCGATGTGAATTTCCGCCGTATTTATGAATATGCCGGTGGTAATTGGGTGCAAGGTAATGATGGTTGTTGGAATCAAGATGTCTTTGCTTACTATATGTCGATTTCATGTAACCATTGTGATGATCCTGCTTGTGTGAAAGTGTGTCCGACCGGTGCAATGCATAAAAATGCGGACGGTTTTGTGATGGTGAATGAAGAAACTTGTATCGGCTGTCGCTATTGTAGTATGGCTTGTCCTTACGATGCACCGCAATACAGTGCAACTAAAGGACATATGACCAAATGTGACGGTTGTTATTCTCGTGTGAAAGACGGACAAAAACCGATTTGTGTCGAATCTTGCCCGTTACGTGCGTTAGATTTTGCACCGATTAAAGAGTTACGTGCGAAATACGGTGAACAAGCATCGATTGCACCGTTACCGTCAGCGGATTTAACCAAACCGAATTTAGTGGTAAAAGCCAATAAACACGCACGTCCAAGCGGCGATACAACAGGTTTTTTAGCCAACCCAAGAGAGGTGTAACATGAATGCAGGATTACATGAATTACCGCTTGTTTTCTTTACGGTTCTAGCCCAAACAGCGGTCGGATTTTGGCTGATTTTTACCTTTGTGATGTGCAGAGGTACCAGCCAAAAAAGCCAAAATTATTTGCACAAAGGACTGTTTGTTGCATTACTATTGTTAGCATGTGGTTTTATCGCTTCTGTTATGCACTTAGGCTCACCGTTAAGAGCGTTTAACTCATTAAATCGCGTCGGTAGCTCTATGATGAGTAATGAAATTGCCAGCGGTGCAGCATTTTTCGCTTTAGCCGGTATTTATTGGTTATTAGCCGTATTAGGTAAAATGCCGCAAGGGTTAAGCAAAGTGTGGTTAGTAGTGACAGCATTAGTAGGCGTTGTATTTATGTATATGATGAATAACCTTTATCATTTACCTACCGTACCGACTTGGAATAATGCTATTACGTCTTGGCAATTCTATTTAACAGTTGTGCTTGGAGGCTGTGCGTTAGCGGTGGCAGTATTAAAAACAAATCCGCATCAGGATTATCAAGTGAAATGTAGCCCTTGGTTATACGTACTGGCGGTATTCTGTGTAGCTGTAGTGGTTATTTACCAAGCGTTCGGCTTGGCTCACATTCATAGCTCAGTGCAACAAGCGGTTAATTTAGTGCCTGATTTTGCCATTATGCAGGTATTACGCCTCTGCTTGTTAGCGGTGGCAGCGGCATTGATTGTAAAAGGTAGAACATTACCGTTACTTTCTCTCGCCGTGCTTATTACATTAGCGGCTGAAATGATTGGTCGAGTATTATTCTACGGTTTACATATGACCTCATGAATGGCGGTATAAACTAAAAGATAATTGTGGGGAAACCCACCGTTATGAGATAAATAAGGAAAATAAAATGCAAAACGAATTACAACAATGGATTTCTATCAGCGGAAGATTATTAGGTTCGTTATTCTATTACGAACCTAATGATGAAAATGTACAGTCGGCTTTGCATTTTTTCCAACAAGAAAATTGGGAAAACGAATGGGGGGAGCTAACTAATGAAGCTCAAATTAAGCATTTAATTACCCAAGGTTTCACTCAAGATTTATCCGAACAATATCAACGTCTTTTTATTGGACCGGAACAACTTATCGCACCGCCGTGGAGTTCGGTTTATCTTGATCCTGAATCAGTTATTTTTGGTAATTCGTTATTGGATTTACGCGCTTTTTTACGCAAACACCAAATTGCATTAACACAGAATGAAACCGAACCGGAAGATCATATCGGCTTAATGTTATTACTTGCCGCTTATCTTGCGGAAAGTAAGCCTGAATTACTGCCGGAATATTTGAGTAAACATCTGCTTATTTGGGCGGAACATTATTTCGATTTAGTCGCTCAACAAACGGATTTTCCGTTCTATCAAGGTTTAGCGTTACTTGCTCAACACACTTTAAAAGATTGGCAACAACAGTTGGCAATTATTGTCCCCCAAGTTTCTTTTTATCGTTAAGCTATGTTAGGAAAAAACAAATTACCACCGCTTGAATTTACACCGAGAGTTTTTTCTCGTCGGGAGTTATTTACTGGTTTTTTTCGTCATACTCAACCTAATCGGAACCAACTACGAACTGAAAATCGACCGCCTTTTGCCGCACCGGAACACTTATTCCAAGCTGCTTGTGACGGCTGCGGCAAATGTGCCACGGCTTGCCCTGTAGGGGTTATTGATATTCGCCGACAACAAGCGATATTAGATTTAACTTTTTCTGCTTGCACGCTTTGTGGCAAATGTGCCGAAAGCTGCCCGACTCAAGCCCTACATCTCTCTTTTAAAAAAGATACTGAACTCCGCCCTCAATTCTCATTCGCTTGTTTACAAACAAAAGGACAACCTTGCGATAGTTGTATCCAAAGTTGTCCTCAACAAGCGATTTCATCTCAACTCACCATTAATAACGATCTCTGCAATGGTTGTGGCGAATGTAAACAAGCCTGTTTTATGGACGCAGTGAGTTTGAAGTAGTTAGAGGCTTGATAGTTAAATTTCCCTTGATATTTTGTAAATAAGCAGTTTAAAACCAAAGTTGTAAAACTCTAATTTTAGGCTATAATGTTTCATAACATACCTGCTATGCCTATGACTAAGTTTTCTTAGTTACGCACAAATTTGCAGGTTTTTTTTACACGGAAGATAGAAAATGGGGCAATTTAATAAACCTGCAAAATCCAATCAAGAGCTTGTACAACAATGGAAAGCAAGAGGCTTAGTTATATCCGATGAGGCTCGCGCGGAACGTTATTTGGAACATATTAGCTATTATCGTTTTTCCGCTTATACCATTCCTTTTCAACAACTCAACAATCCGAATCATCACTTCAAACCCAATACAACATTTGACGATATTCTTAATTTATACATCTTCGACCGTGAATTACGTTTGCTTGTATTAGATGCGATTGAACGTATTGAAGTCTCTGTCCGTACACAAATTAGCAATGTAATGGGAACACAAGCTCAAAATCCTTTTTGGTATATGCAAGAAAGCTATTTCAAAAAGGATTTCAATATTTATCGCTTACTCGCTCAGATTGAAAAACAACTGGCTGAAGAACAGCAACGCTTAGAACGTGATTAAAAACATATTCAGAAACGTTACAAAAATAATAATATCGATGAACAAGAACGAGATCATCTGTTAAATAATGTTCGTAAAGAAAATTTCTTACGCCACTATCTCACTCAGTACAGCACTCCGAAATTATTACCCTCGTGGATGATGATTGAAATGCTGACTTGGGGCGAACTTAGTCATTTATATGCAGGGCTATCAGAAAAACATCAAAAACCGATTGCCAAAAATTTAGGCGTACAAGCACCTATTTTAGAATCTTGGTTAAAAGTTTTAAATGACGTTCGCAATATCTGCACTCATCATAACCGATTATGGAATAGAGAATTTGGGCGAGTAATTAAAACCCCGATCAGCCAAAATAGACTATGGCTTTCATCGGAAATCAAGTTGAATAACCAACATATCAATGTAGAAAAACGCCTTTACCCAATTTTAGTCGCAATCCAAGTTTTGCTTTACACTATAAGCCCAAATTCAACATGGGCAAAACGCTTGAAGGCATTGTTAGATAGTTATCCTGACATTCAGAAAGAATATATGGGTATTCCAAAAAATTGGGAATTAGATAGTTTTTGGGATAAGGCTTTGAGATAAAAAATGAGCCACAGCGTGGCTCAACAGGCTCGAAGAGCCTCCTAACCACGTACAGCTCGTGCGTGGTTATATGCTCCGCTGGTGCTGGAGTAAAAACAACAAAAATAATATAAATGATAGCACTCGTCTCCTGACGAGTACTGATAATTGGCTAGGATAGAAAAGAAAAAGCACCCGTCGGGAGACGGGCGCTATCGAGAGTCTATTTAGGCATATTTAAATACTTTTTATATAATTCTATAAAAACTTTATCTATCAAGATCAAAATAGCAAACCATAAAAAGTAATTTTCATATTTATAATCATTACTTCTTAATTTTTTAAAGTCAGGTAAGTTTTTTTGATATGATAAGAGGTTATGGGCAATTCTATTTCTATTTTTATAAAGATGTTCTTTATAAATGATTTTAAAATTTTCATTGGCCTTACTAGGGTTAATATAAATATAATCACCTCCTCTAGTCTTGCGTTTTTTAGTTGTTATATCAACTTCACAAAATTGAGAAAGCTTATTATTATTAAAAATAAACTCATAGCGTTTAATACTTTTACAAATATTAACAAATTCATCATATTTTCTTTTGCTATATACGTATAATTGAGAATCCAATATAATGCTATTTAATTCCCTATATGATGAAATCATTAGTCTTTTTCTCTCTATAGGACTAAGAAATTTATCTTCTGATCCTTTCTTGATTATATCAATAAACTCTTTAAATATATTTTCTTTATCCTCATATGTAGAACATTCTCCTAACCCATTTCTAAATTTTTTATACCTATATTCATAATCATGGGTGGCTAATTCCCATACTATACACTTCATTTTTTGCTCTTGAAATCCAGTCATTTTCAAGAAAGTAGATTGTAATATATAATCCCATATAGGATAAGTTGCAATGCCAATATTTAGGCCTCTAGATGAAGATATAGAGTCCTCTAATACACTTATTATTGGAGTTAATATAAAATCCTTATGCTTATTCATTTTTCAATCCCTTTCTATATACTTCTATAGAATCTTTTATCCTTTCTTTAATATTACTAAGTTGATTAGGATTTTTAGCTTTTTTCTTATTCTCATCCAATTTTATACTACTTATTCTGTTATTAAGATCATTGAGTAAATTATTAAATTTACTATCATCCAGCTCTTTCTTCTCGATAAAAATAAAATAAACCAACCCAAACAAATAAATATCCGCATCAACAATAGACGGAAGTTTATTTGGGATATTTAATCTATCTAAAGCATCGCGTACATTATTTAAGTCATGTATATATATTTCATTCTGAAAAAAGTTAGAAAACTTACCAAACATTGCATCATTATCATTAATTACATCGAAAATATACTCCTCATAATAATTCTCCAATCTTTTCTTTCCTTTTATATATCCTTTAGCCAAATTACTTTCATCACCATCCTTTTTATACTGAAATAAAAAGGATAAAACTCTAACAAAATCTATAACATCTCCATTAACTCTAAACTCATTAATAAAATCAGGTTTAAACAAATTCTGTAAGTCAGACTTTATATAATATAGTGACTGTCTACTTTCTAATATAGATAACCGGCTACCTTGGGTATTTATGTTCTTAAAAAGAGAAGAGAAATACTTATTGATATATTTCTCATCTGATGTATTAGGAACAATATATGAAAACCCTAAAAAATGATTATTTAGAAACTCATCCGATAATTCTAGAGGTAATTCTAATGACTTATAATAATGACCTATCTTATCCTTAATATGCTCTTTAGTTTGTCCTAGCTTTGTCAACGATTCCAATTTCCATTCAATAACATTTTCTATATCTCCCTGTTCCTGATCATCTTCTGATTGGGAGTAAAATTTTTCAGTATCTTTCTTAAATTTATCTCTATCTGGAAAAATATCTAAATAAGATAAAAATAAACTTGTAAGCCTTTGTTGCCCATCAATAATTAGATTCTTTCCATTATGAAAACCTATAGTAATAGGGGGAATAAATTGTTCTTCCTGTATTGCATTTAAAAATTGTTTTACTTGCTGTTCTGACCATACAAAATATCTTTGATATTCTGGAACAACAATATCTTTCTGCAAGATTAAATTTATCCAATGTTTTAAGGAATATTCCCCATAAAAAACTTTATTTTTACTCATTCTAATTTCTCATTATCAAAAGTACTTCTATTTTCTAATAACACTCATCAAAGGCTACAACCTTTCGAAACATATAACTCATTAGTTTGTAAATGATCAATTGTAGGTGTTTTCTTTTAAATATTAATAAGTTATATGCTTCGAACTGTTGTGGTCAAAAATATAGTTAATATTAAACTACTTCAACGCAACACGTGCATTCCTAAACAATCTCATCCACGCCCCATCTTCTGTCCAATCATCAGGACACCAAGAGTTAGATACTGCGCGGTAAACACGTTCAGGGTGTGGCATCATAATTGCGACACGTCCATCTGTGTTTGAAATTGCGGTGATGCCGTTTACCGAGCCGTTTGGGTTAGCTGGGTAAACTTCAGTTGGCTGCAAGTTGTTGTCAATGTATTGTGCAACAACAAGATTTTGGGCTTTTAATCCAGCCAGTTGTTCGGCTGATTTAAATTCCACTTGACCTTCACCGTGTGAAACGGCAATCGGCATATGTGAACCCGCCATACCTTGGAACCAGTGGCTGTTGGTTTCGTTGATTTTTACTAAACCGACACGAGCTTCAAAGCGTTCCGATTTGTTGCGCACGAAACGAGGCCAGTTTTCTGTACCCGGGATAATTTCCGCTAGGTTTGAAACCATTTGACAACCGTTACATACACCTAATGCAAGCGTGTTCGGATTCGCAAAGAATTGACTGAACTGTTCACGCAACATTGGGTTGAATAAAATCGATTTCGCCCAACCGCCGCCGGCACCAAGTACGTCACCGTAAGAGAAACCGCCACACGCCACTAGCGCATTGAAATCTTTAAGATTTCTTCTGCCCGCCATTAAGTCCGACATATGAACGTCAATCGCATTAAAGCCGGCACGGTCGAATGCCGCTGCCATTTCGTAATGGCTGTTTACGCCCTGTTCACGCAAGATAGCAATAGTCGGTTTCACGCCTTTATTGATAAACGGCGCGGTAATATCTTCGTTTACATCATAGGTTAAGAAGGTTGATAAACCTTTGTTGCTCGGGTCTTTTTTGGTTTCAAATTCTTGGTCGGCACATTCCGGATTATCACGTAAACGTTGCATTTGATGGGTCAATTCCGCCCAAATTCCACGTAATTCCGAACGTTTTTCGTTAAGAAGTTTGAGGCTGCCACGGCTAATCACGAAACGATCGTCTTCGTGTACCGTACCTAAATCTTTGGTTAAGCCCAGTAAATTATGTGCATTTAACACTTCACGTACACGCGCTAAATCCGCATCTTTTACTTGAATAACCGCACCAAGTTCTTCATTGAACAATACCGCTAAATCGTCATCGCCTAACGCTGAAATATCAATTTCTACGCCGCAGTTGCCGGCAAACGCCATTTCCGCAAGGGTAGTAATTAAACCACCGTCCGAACGGTCGTGGTAAGCAAGTAATTTGTCTTCCGCCACTAAAGTTTGCATTGCATTAAAGAAGTTTTTGAGGCTTTCTACATTGACTACATCCGCCGGTTTGTCGCCGAGTTGTTTGTAAACTTGCGCTAACGCGGTTGCGCCTAAACGGTTTTTGCCTTCACCTAAGTCAATTAATAATAGGCTTGATAGGCCTTTATCGGTACGTAGCTGTGGTGTAACGGTTTTACGTACGTCTTCCACACGAGCGAATGCCGAAATCACTAATGAAAGCGGTGCAGTTACCGATTTTTGCTCACCATTTTCTTCCCATGTAGTGCGCATTGACATTGAGTCTTTCCCCACCGGAATCGTAATGCCTAACGCCGGGCAAAGCTCTTCACCGACTGCTTTTACCGCTTCATAAAGACCGGCATCTTCACCTTCGTGACCTGCCGCCGACATCCAGTTTGCCGAAAGTTTAATGCGTTTTAATTCACCGATATTAGTCGCTGCGATATTGGTGATCGATTCTGCCACCGCAAGGCGTGCAGACGCACCGAAATCTAATAAAGCAACCGGCGCACGTTCGCCCATCGACATTGCTTCGCCGTGGTAGCTGTCTAAACTTGCCGTGGTTACCGCACAGTCTGCCACCGGAATTTGCCACGGGCCGACCATCTGATCTCGTGCCACCATACCGGTTACCGAACGGTCACCAATGGTGATTAAGAAGGTTTTTTCTGCGACAACCGGTAAACGTAACACACGATGTAACGCCTCTTTTAATTGAATTTGTTGGCTATCAAGCGGTTGATTTTCAACAGTTTTTGACGAAGCCTCACGGTGCATTTTCGGGGTTTTACCGAGTAACACGTTCATCGGTAAATCAATCGGGTTATTGCCGAAATGATCGTCTTTAAGGGTTAAATGTTTCTCTTCAGTCGCTTCACCGATCACCGCAAACGGCGCACGTTCACGCTCACATAATTCGGTAAATAACGCTAATTTTTCCGGCGCAACCGCTAATACATAACGTTCTTGCGATTCGTTACACCAGATCTCAAGCGGTGACATACCTTTTTCGTCACATAAAATTTTACGTAAATCGAATTTACCGCCACGATCGCCGTCGTGAACTAATTCCGGCATTGCGTTAGATAAACCGCCCGCACCCACGTCGTGGATAAATAAAATCGGGTTATCTTCACCTAATTGCCAACAACGGTCGATCACTTCTTGGCAACGGCGTTCCATTTCCGGGTTTTCACGTTGTACCGAAGCAAAGTCCAAATCTTCTTTTGATTTACCGGAAGCCATAGACGAAGCCGCACCACCACCTAAGCCGATGTTCATTGCCGGACCGCCAAGTACGATTAATTTCGCACCGACCGGAATTTCACCTTTTTGTACGTGTTCAGCACGGATATTACCGATACCGCCTGCGAGCATAATCGGTTTGTGGTAACCACGTACTTCTTCGCCGGCAAAGCTGTTTACTTTTTCTTCATAAGTACGGAAATAGCCTAATAACGCCGGACGACCGAATTCGTTGTTAAATGCCGCACCGCCTAACGGACCTTCGATCATAATATCGAGTGCTGAAGCGATACGATTCGGTTTTGAAAGCGGGTTTTCCCACGGTTGTTCAAAGTTTGGAATCACAAGGTTAGATACCGAGAAACCGGTTAAACCTGCTTTTGGTTTTGCACCGCGACCGGTTGCACCTTCGTCACGAATTTCACCGCCTGAACCGGTTGCTGCGCCTGGGAACGGCGAAATAGCTGTCGGGTGGTTATGGGTTTCCACTTTCATTAAGATATGTGCATCTTCTTGATGCGCACGGTATTGACCGTCTTGATCCGGGAACCAACGACCGACTTTCGAACCTTCCATTACCGCCGCATTATCTTTATAAGCTGAAAGCACGTAATCAGGCGTTTTCTCGAAGGTGTTTTTAATCATTTTGAATAATGATTTTTCTTGTTTTTGACCGTCAATCGTCCAATCCGCATTAAAGATTTTGTGACGGCAGTGTTCTGAGTTCGCTTGTGCAAACATATAAAGTTCGATGTCGTTCGGGTTACGCTTTAAAGCGGTGAAATTTTCGACTAAATAATCAATTTCATCATCCGCTAACGCTAAACCTAAGTTCACATTCGCTTCTTCTAACGCTTTACGACCGCCGTTTAAAATATCTACGGTGGTAAACGGTTTAGGCTCTTGTTGAGCAAATAAATTTGCCGCTTGCGCTTCGTTATCTAACACCGTTTCTAACATACGGTCGTGTAATAAACCTTTTAAGGTTTCAATTTGCGCTGCTGTCGGCTCTGCGCTGAATTCAAAATAGTAAGCTAAACCACGTTCGATACGATTTACCGCTTGTAAGCCGCAGTTGTGCGCAATATCGGTCGCTTTTGAAGACCATGAAGAGATGGTACCGATACGAGGAGTCACAATTAAACAAAAGCCGACCGGCTCGTGTTCGGCAAGGGTCGGACCGTAATGTAAAAGTTCTTTAATTTCAGCGGTTTGTGCTGCGCTCAGTTCGGCATTTAAATCGACAAAATGCACATATTCCGCATAGACCGATTTTACCGGTAACGCATTTTGTTGGAATTTGGTTTGGAATTGGTTAAGACGAAATTCAGAGAGGGCTGGAGAGCCGCGAAAGGTTTGTACAGTCATTGTTGATTCCGTATTTGAGAAATAAAAAAATTCTCTGCCATTATAGCGGATAACGCAAACGTTTGCATTGCAAAATTTTAGGGAAATTCGACCGCTTGTTCCGACTTTTTCTCAGGGATTTAAAAATAATGTGATCGGACTCTAATATTTGGATTTCGTCGCTCGACAGCCAGTCGGCAAGCGGTTAGATTTAGTCGCATTTTTGTAAACTGTTAGTTAAAAAATTATGGAAAGTCGTCATTCGTTAATTATTCGCTATTTGGAAGAATTTCATCAGGCAAGCGTTTTAGAACTTGCCGAACAGTTTAATGTTTCGGTCGAAACGGTGCGTCGAGATTTAAATAAATTGGCGGCGGAAGGGCTGCTACATCGTACTCACGGCGGAGCGGTAAGCAATAAACAACGGGATGTCGGTCGCTCGTTTCATGTGCGTCAGCGTATGAACAGTAATGCGAAAAAAATGATTGCCGACAATGTGATTCATCATTTATTTCCGGAAGCGACGATTGCGTTAGACGCCAGTTCGACCGCTTGGAATGTCGCACAGCGTATCCCGAATATTCCGTGTAAAGTGGTCAGCAGTTCAATGCGGATTATTTATAGCTTATCGCATAAACCGCACATCGAGACAATTGCGACAGGCGGCGTTTATGTCGAAAAATATAATGCGTTTTACGGTCCGTTGTCCGAACAATTGTTATCTCGCTTGAAAATTGATATTGCGATTATTTCCTGTACCGGTGTTGCGGACGGTGCGATTTGGGAATCCAATGAGGTGAATATCGCCTTTAAGCGAAAATTATTAGCGAATAGCAAACAAGTCTTTTTATTAGTCGATCACAGTAAACTTGAACGTAAAGATCGGTTCAAAATGGCGGACTTATCCGAAGTGGATAAGTTATTTGTCAATCAACTTCCCCCTCAAACACTCCAAAATTATTGCGCACAAAATAGTATAGAAATTGTTCTCTAATTGGTCTTTTTGCGAATAAATGCCCGATTTTTTGCCTGTTTTTGCAAAATCGGGCATTTGTTTTTTGGCTTTTTTTAGAAAAAACGGCTTTTTTCTGTGATCGTACTCACAAAACTTTAACGAGTTTGGAGTTTTCCTTCGTTAAAAATCTTGCTTGTGCATAATAGCCCTTGTCGAAACACTCATTTCTCTTTTCTTTTAACCAATCAGGAGATTTTATTATGACAACTCTCAAATCAACTCCAGTAAAAATTGGTATCCGCCCTACAATTGACGGTCGCCGTATGGGGGTTCGTGAGTCTTTAGAAGAACAAACAATGAATATGGCAAAAGCTGTTGCCGAATTATTGCAATCGGAAATTCGCCATCCGAACGGTGATTTTGTCGAATGCGTGATTGCCGACACCACTATCGGTGGCGTAGCGGAAGCAGCGGCGTGTGCCGAAAAATTTAAACTTGAAAATGTCGGTGCGGTGATTACCGTTACCCCTTGTTGGTGTTACGGTTCGGAAACCATCGATATGGATCCGCATATGCCGAAAGCGATTTGGGGCTTTAACGGTACCGAACGTCCGGGAGCGGTCTATTTAGCCGCAGCGTTAGCAGGACATAGCCAATTAGGTTTACCGGCTTTCTCAATCTACGGTACGGAAGTGCAAGAAGCGAATGATCAATCTATTCCTGCCGACGTTCGTGAGAAATTATTACGTTTCGCACGTGCCGGTTTAGCGGTTGCGAATATCCGCGGTAAATCTTATTTATCTATCGGTTCCGTTTCAATGGGGATTGCCGGTTCTATCGTAAATCAACCGTTCTTCCAAGAATACCTCGGTATGCGTAACGAATACGTTGATATGACCGAAATTAAACGCCGTTTAGATCGCAAAATTTATGATGAAGAAGAATTTAAACTTGCGATGAGCTGGGTAGAACAATATTGCAAAGACGGTATTGATGTAAATGCTCCGCAAAACCAACGTAGTCCGGAAGAACGAGCCAAACTTTGGGAAGATGTGGTGAAAATGACCATTATCGGACGTGACTTAATGGTGGGCAATCCACGTTTAGCCGAACTCGGTTATGTAGAAGAATCAATGGGTCATAACGCGGTAGCAGCAGGTTTCCAAGGACAACGTCAATGGACCGACCATTTACCGAACGGCGACTTTATGGAAGCGATTCTAAATTCGACTTATGACTGGAACGGTGTACGTGCGCCGCACATTTTAGCTACTGAAAACGACTCGTTAAACGGTGTCGGTATGTTGCTGGCAAATCAATTAACCGGTCAAGCGCAAATTTTCGCAGACGTTCGTACTTATTGGAGTGAAGATTCGGTTGAACGTGTAACAGGTTGGCGTCCGGAAAGCGGTTTCTTACACCTATTGAATTCCGGTTCGGCTGCATTAGACGGTACCGGTCAGCATACGGATAAAGACGGTAATCCGGTCATTAAACCGGCTTGGGAAGTGACCGAAGAAGACGGTAAACGTTGCTTAGAAAATACACGTTGGTGTCCGGCTGTACACGAATACTTCCGTGGCGGCGGTTTATCTTCTCAATTCTTAACCAAAGGCGGTATGCCGTTCACTATGCACCGTATCAATATTATTAAAGGCCTTGGTCCGGTACTACAAATCGCAGAAGGTTGGTCGGTTGAATTACCTCAACACGTACATGAAACCTTAAGCAAACGCACCGACCAAACATGGCCTTGTACTTGGTTCGTTCCTCGTTTAACCGGTAAAGGTGCGTTTACCGATGTATATAGCGTGATGGCGAACTGGGGGGCAAACCACTGTGTAGCGACTTACGGTCACGTTGGTGCGGACTTAATTACGTTAGCTTCAATGTTACGTATTCCGGTATGTATGCATAACGTCGAAGATAAAGATGTGTTCCGTCCAAGTGCATGGAACGGTTTCGGTCAAGATAAAGAAGGCCAAGATTACCGTGCATGTGCAAACTTCGGTCCATTATATAAATAAAACATATCTTCCCTCTCCCTTTATGGGAGAGGGGTATTACCCACTTTAGAACGGAAGTAAAGGGAGAATAATATTTATGTCTATTGCCCTTATTTTTGACTGCGGTGCAACTAATTTGCGTACGATCGCCATTGATCAACACGGCAAAATTCTTGCCATGCACCATCTTGCCAATAATACCCAAGCCGGGGAGGAAAGCCCTGATTATCATATTTGGGATATTGAAGAAATTTGGCAAAAATTGATGACTTGTGCAAAAAGCACCCTTTCACAACTTTCAGCGCAACAACGCCAATCTATCGTAGGGATTTCCGTGACGACCTTTGGCGTGGACGGCACGATTTTTGATAAAGCCGGCAATCAGCTTTATCCGATTATTTCTTGGAAATGCCCGCGTACGTTACCGATTATGGCAGAACTTGCCGATAAAATTGATGTAGAAGCACTTTATCAGCGTAATGGGGTAGGGCATTACAGTTTTAACACTTTATTCAAATTATTATGGTTGAAACAACATAAACCTGAGCTTTACGCGCAGGCGGACAGTTTCTTATTTATCTCTTCTATTTTGACTTATCGCCTAACCGGAGTACAAAGTACCGACCGCACTATGGCGGGGACTTCTATGATGACCAATATTGAAAACGATGATTGGGATAAAGAGGTTCTCTCATTATTAGGCTTAACCGAAGCGCATTTCCCACCAATGAAAAGTGCCGGCGAAGTTATCGGTACTTTAAAAACAACATTAGCCGATGAGTTAGGTTTAAGCGATCAAATTCCGGTAATTTCTTGCGGTCATGATACGCAATTCGCCATTTTCGGCTCCGGTGCAGGTTATAACCAACCGGTATTAAGTTCGGGAACATGGGAAATTTTAATGTCGCGTTGCCAACAAGCTAAACCTGAATGGAAATTTGTTGAGCAAGGTTTGACGATTGAATTTGACAGTCAATCCGGCGGTTTCAACCCCGGCGTGCAATGGGTTGCATCCGGTGTGATGGAATGGTTGGGCAAACGTTTCTTTGCCGATGTAGCCGGCCAAGATAATTATTACGGCACAATGATCTCCGAAGCTCAATCGGTGCCGGCTGGTGCAAACGGTGTGAAATTAGTTGGTAACTTTGACGGTACGACGACGGAAAGCGGATCGATAACCGGTTTGTCCATGCATACCAGCCGCGGCGAAATTTACCGTGCCGGATTGGAATATATGGCGTATCGCTTAAAAGCAGGCTTAGCCGTTCTAGAACAAGTCGGTCAATTTAATGCGGAAAGTTTAATTTGTGTCGGCGGCGGCTCGAAAAACGCCCTTTGGAATCAAATTCGTGCCGATGTATTAAATCGACCGCTTGATGTGGTGGATTTTCCTGAAAGTACCGTGTTGGGTGCGGCAATGTTTACTTTTGCCGGTGCGGGGGTCTTCTCCTCGCCGGAACAAGCGCAACAGGCGATGAAGCCGAATGTACAACGAGTCGAGCCATCAAATAACAGTCAGTTTTATTAATCATCATTAAATTACGGATCCCTATTTATTTAGCTGCAAGCGGTTGAAATTCTTGCCGGCTTTGCAAAGTTTTGCCCAAAAACGACCGCTTGATGAAATTTTAGGCTTCCGTTCTAGCAAAAAACAGGAGTTCAAGATGTTAAAAGGTATTCATCCGGCGATTTCGCCCGAGTTACTCAAAGTGTTGGCGGAAATGGGACACGGTGATGAGTTAGTCCTTTCCGATGCGCATTTCCCTGCTCATTCGATTCATTCGAAAGTAATCCGTGCGGACGGTATCGGTGTTGCCACCTTATTAGAAGGTATTTCGGCACTGTTTGAATTTGACCAATATGTTGAAGCACCGTTAGCGATGATGCAAGCCGTTCCGGGCGATACGTTGGATCCAAGTGTCGAAGAACGCTATTTAGGTGCGATCAAGAAAGTAAACGGTGTAGCACCGAAAGTAGAACGAGTAGAGCGTTTTGCCTTTTATGACCGTGCGAAAACCGCTTATGCGGTCGTGATTACCGGCGAATTGGCGAAATACGGCAACATCATCATCAAAAAAGGGGTTACACCCGTTAAATAAAGATTTTAAACAATCAATAGAATACATCATAAAAAAATTAAAGGAGTTCACTATGAATCGCAGAGAACTAGCTCGACAAATCATCGATACTTGCCTTGAAATGACACGTCTCGGTTTAAACCAAGGGACGGCAGGCAATGTCAGCGTACGCTATCAAGACGGTATGCTAATTACCCCGACCGGTACGCCGTACGAACAAATGACGGAAGACAGCATTGTTTATGTAGATAAAGACGGTAAACACGAAGAAGGAAAGCTCCCGTCAAGCGAATGGCAATTCCATTTAGCAGTATATGAAGCGCGTCCGGAATTAAATGCGGTGGTGCATAACCACGCATTGAATTGTGCCGCCGCTTCTATCCTCGGCGAAGATATTCCGGCTATCCACTATATGATTGCCTGTACCGGTACCGATCATATTCCTTGTGTGCCTTATGCGACTTTTGGTACGCATAAATTAGCGGATTATGTGCGTGAAGGGATTAAGCAAAGTAAAGCGATTTTACTGGCACATCACGGCTTAATTACCGCAGATAAAACCTTGGATAAAGCGTTAGGTATCGCTCACGAAGTTGAAGTAATTGCAGAGTGGTATTTAAAACTACTTGCAACAGGCAGACCGCTTCCGACTTTATCCAAACAAGAAATGCAAACCGTATTGGAGAAATTCAAATCTTACGGTTCTTGGGTTGAAGAAAAATAAATTTAATCGAGAAATGTAATGACATCTTCATAAACAACTAAAAAGGAACGTCCTATGACAGCTAAAGTTCTTGAGAAAAAATTTGTGGTGCCATTTATCCTGATCACCACCTTATTCGCCCTTTGGGGGTTTGCAAATGATATTACCAACCCGATGGTGGCGGTGTTCCAAACCGTAATGGAAATTCCGGCTTCCGAAGCCGCTCTGGTGCAGTTCGCTTTCTACGGCGGTTACGGTACGATGGCGATTCCCGCCGCATTGTTTGCCAGCCGTTATAGCTATAAAGCGGGTGTATTATTAGGTTTAGCATTATATGCCATTGGGGCGTTCCTATTTATCCCGGCGGCAAAATATGAACAGTTCTCGTTCTTCCTCTGGTCGCTTTATATTCTTACGTTCGGTTTAGCGTTCTTGGAAACTACGGCGAACCCGTTCATTCTTTCCATGGGTGATCCGGCAACCGCAACCCGTCGTTTAAATTTAGCGCAATCTTTTAACCCGCTCGGTTCGATTACCGGTATGTTTGTCGCTTCACAAATCGTTTTAACCAACCTTGAATCGGAAAAACGCGATGCGGCGGGTAACTTACTGTTCAATAGCTTATCGGCAGCGGAAAAAGCGGTAGTAAGAACTAACGACTTAGCAATGATTCGTAACCCGTATGTGGCGATTGGTATTGTGGTATTGGTGGTGTTTATCATTATCGCACTCTACAAAATGCCGGCGACTAAAATGGATGAACACGGCAAAATTTCTGTTAAAGAATCATTCGGCCGTTTAATTAAAAATGAACGTTACCGTGAAGGTGTGATTGCACAAGTATTCTATGTCGGTGTGCAAATCATGTGCTGGACATTCATTATCCAATATGCGGAACGTCTCGGTTTAACTAAAGCGGAAGCGCAAAACTGGAATATCGTGGCAATGGCTCTCTTTATCAGTAGTCGCTTTATCAGTACCGCAATGATGAAATATCTTAAAGCGGAATTAATGTTATTCCTCTTCGCAGTCGGCGGTTTCTTCAGTATCTTAGGAGTAATGTTTATTGACGGTATGGGCGGCTTATATTGCCTAGTATTAACTTCCGGTTTTATGTCACTAATGTTCCCGACCATTTACGGTATTGCACTTGACGGACAACGTGAAGAATCGGCACTCGGTGCGGCAGGTTTAGTTATGGCTATCGTAGGTGGTGCGTTAATGCCGCCGCTTCAAGGTGCGATTATCGATATGGGTACGGTTGCAGGTATGCCGGCGGTAAACTTCTCATTTATCCTACCGTTAATTTGCTTCGTTGCTATCGCTATCTACGGTTTCCGTTGCTGGAAAGTGTTAGTCAAATAATTATAAAAGGAGCTATCAAGCGGTCGAGTTTTCCATAAAATTTGCAAAAAAATCAGAAAATAAGACCGCTTACCTTGCTTATCGGAAAATGAATTTTTAACTTTAAGAAGGAATATTATATGTCAAATCGTTTGATTCTGAATGAAACCAGTTACCACGGTAAAGGTGCGATTCAACACATTGTGTATGAAGTCAAAAGTCGCAGTTTTAAAAAAGCGTTAGTGGTTACCGATAAAGATTTAATTAAATATAACGTCGCTTCTAAAGTCACTGATTTATTGGATGCGGCGGGATTACAGTATGAAATTTTTGATGAAGTAAAAGCCAATCCGTCGGTCGATGTGATTAAAGCGGGTGTGGAAAAATTTAAAGCATCCGGTGCGGATTATCTGATAGCCATCGGTGGCGGTTCTCCGATTGATAGTGCAAAAGCAATCGGTATTATCATCAATAACCCTGAATTTAGCGATGTATTATCGTTAGAGGGTGTGGCACCGACACATCAACAATGTATTCCGATTATTGCCGTGCCGACCACGGCAGGTACGGCGGCAGAGGTTACGATTAATTACGTCATTACCGATGAAGAGAAAAAACGTAAGTTTGTTTGTGTGGACGTACATGATGTACCTGCGGTGGCGGTGGTTGATCCGGATATGATGTCCTCTATGCCGAAAGGTTTAACCGCAGCAACCGGTATGGATGCTTTAACCCATGCGATTGAAGGTTATATTACTAAAGCGGCGTGGGAACTAACCGATGCGTTACATTTAAAAGCGATTGAAATTATTTCCCGTAGCTTACGCGGTGCGGTGGAAAATGATCCGCAAGGGCGTGAGGGAATGGCTCTCGGTCAATATGTTGCCGGTATGGGCTTCTCGAATGTCGGTTTAGGTGTGGTACACGGTATGGCGCATCCGCTTTCCGCTTATTACGACACGCCTCACGGCATCGCAAATGCGGTATTATTGCCTTATGTAATGGAATTTAATAAAAATTACACCGGTGAAAAATACCGAGAAATCGCACGTGCAATGGGGGTAAAAGGCGTTGATGAAATGAGTCAGGCGGAATATCGTGATGCGGCGGTAGCAGCGGTAAAACAACTTGCGATAGATGTCGGTATTCCGGAAAAACTGTCGCAAATCGGAGTAAAACAAGAAGATTTGGTTGCGCTTTCTATTGATGCGTTTAACGACGTATGTACCCCGGGTAACCCGAGAGATTGTACTGCGGAAGAAATTCTGGAAGTATATAAATTAGCTTACTAATACTCTCTAAAAAGTCAGCCGGTCAGGTTAATTACTTGACCGGTTTTTTTATTTATTAAATAAAAAAATTGTCCTGTTTAAAATTAATAGATTGAAATTTATGTTAATTGAGTAGAGAATAACCGTGTGTTTTTGGAATGTTATTTCAAAAAACCATAAATTTTTTATTTTCTTTTTTATTTATAGGAACTTATTATGGGTCTCTTCGAACAAACAAATCCTAGTCGCCGTCGTTACGGTTTAGCGGTATTCGTCGGTATCATTGCAGGGATTATTTCAGCCTTCGTAAAATGGGGTGCGGAACATCCGTTCCCACCGCGTAGTCCGGTTGATTTATTTACCGCAGCATGTCCGCAACCAGTCTTAGATGCGGTAAATTCCGGTTCATTAGCGATGGCTGGTGCGTTAGAACAATGTTCTCGTGCGGTATTAAACCCTCCGGCGGTTTTCTTACGTGATTACATCGGTATCGACCCTTATAACACTGTAGCATTCACTTTTGCGGATCATACGTTTAACTCAATCGGTGTAACACATATGATTTTCTCATTAGTGTTCGCTATCGGTTACTGCTTAGTTGCGGAAGTGTTCCCGAAAATCAAATTCTGGCAAGGTATCGGTGCAGGTATCATCGCAAACATCTGTGTACACTACATCACATTCCCTGCATTAGGTTTAACTCCACCGGTTGCGGAATGGCCTTTATACGAACACATTTCCGAATTAGTCGGTCATATCTTCTGGTTCTGGACGATTGAGGTAATCCGTCGTGATTTACGTAACCGTATTACCCAAGAACCTGATGCGGAAGTACCGTTAAATCAACCGCATCGTTAATCTAGATAAATTACCTTTAAAAGAGTCACCTTGTTAGGTGGCTTTTTTGATCGTAACAAGCGGTCGAATTTTTCGTATTTTTTACCTCTGTTTATTCATAACTAAAAATTATAAAAAATAGCTTCTTATACTTTCCTTTTCCGATTAATTAGATCAACAATCCTTCCTAGTTTTTTTAAGCGTTTTGTCTTAACTGCACCTACTACTTGCTATGAATTGGTCTTATGTTATTAATGCGATCCCACGCTTTATTGATGCGGCAATCATTACCCTCCAACTTTCGTTTTGGGGAATTTTGCTGTCGTTGATCTTCGGCTTATTGATTGCCGTTATTACCGCTTATCAAGTTAAACCGTTTAACCGGCTAGCTCGCGGTTATATTGAATTATCCCGTAATACTCCTCTGCTCATTCAACTGTTCTTTCTTTATTACGGCTTGCCGAAAATAGGCATTAAATGGGACGGTTTTACCTGCGGGATTATTGCTTTAGTTTTTCTTGGTGCAAGCTATATGGCGGAAGCGTTACGTGCCGGCTTGCTTGCCGTGCCGAAAGGGCAAACCGAAGCGGCAAAAGCGATTGGGTTAAACCGTTTTCAAGTATTTCGCTATGTCATTTTTCCGCAAGCATGGGCGGTATCCATTCCGGCTATCGGTGCAAATGTGCTGTTTTTAATTAAAGAAACATCGGTCATCAGTGCAGTTGCTGTAGCGGAATTAATGTTTGTCACTAAAGATATTATCGGTATGGATTACAAAACCAATGAAGCCTTGTTCTTATTATTCGCCAGCTATTTAGTAATCTTGTTGCCGATTTCATTGTTAGCTCGCCACTTTGAAAATAAAGTACGGAGTGCAAAATATGGGGTTTGATTGGTTATTTGAAGGGCAAAATGCGACTAGACTCGCACAAGGCTTATGGCTAACTGCCCAAATTTCATTTATTTCGGTTGGTTTATCCTTGGTATTCGGCACACTATTCGGCTTATTAATGCGAGCGAATAATGTTTTTGTACGTGCCGTTTGTCGTTTTTATTTAGAAACCATTCGGATTGTGCCGATTTTGGTTTGGTTATTTGCACTCTACTTTGGGCTATCTACTTGGTTTAATCTGCATATCAGCGGTTTTTGGGTATGTATTTGGGTATTTACCTTATGGGGCATCGCTGAAATGGGGGATTTAGTACGAGGTGCGTTAGCTTCGATCGAAAAACACCAAATTGAATCTGCTCGTGCGTTAGGTTTAAATCGTTGGCAAGTTTTTCAATATATTGAATTACCGCAAGGTACACGCCGAGTATTACCGGGAGCGATTAATCTGTTTACCCGCATGGTAAAAACCAGTTCGCTCGCTGCATTAATTGGGGTAATCGAAATGGTTAAAGTCGGACAGCAAATTATTGAGAACGCCTTATTAACGAATCCGAGTGCTTCCTTTGTTGTCTATGGCTTAATTTTTATTCTGTATTTTCTGATTTGCTATCCGTTATCTTTATTCGCAACACGCTTAGAACACAAATGGGAGAGCTAAATGGCGTTACTTTCTATCCGTAATTTACATAAAAAATATGGCGAAACGGTCGCCATTCCCAATTTGGATTTGGATTTAGCCAAAGGCGAAGTAGTAGTGATTTTAGGCCCGTCCGGCTGTGGTAAAAGCACGTTATTACGCTGCATAAACGGTTTGGAGGAAAAACAAGGCGGTAGCATTGTGATGCAAGATGTCGGCGAATTCGGCAAAGATTTAAGCTGGGAAGCCTCTCGTCAAAAAGTCGGTATGGTGTTCCAAAGCTATGAATTATTCGCTCATTTAAATGTGATCGAGAACATTTTATTAGGCCCGATCAAAGCGCAACGACGTTCACGTCAGGAAGTTGAAGCCCAAGCGGATAAATTACTTGCTCGTGTCGGTTTGTTAGATCGCAAAAACGCTTTTCCTCGAGAATTATCCGGTGGGCAAAAGCAACGTATTGCGATTGTGCGTGCTTTATGTATGAATCCGGAAGTGATTTTACTCGATGAAATTACGGCGGCACTCGACCCGGAAATGGTACGAGAAGTGTTGGATGTAGTACTGGAACTGGCAGAAGAAGGTATGTCGATGTTAATCGTCACTCACGAAATGAACTTTGCCGAAAAAGTCGCGGATCGGATTGTCTTTATGGATAAAGGAGTGATTATCGAACAAGCGCCGCCGCATCAATTCTTTAGTCAGCCGCAAACCGAGCGAGCTAAACAGTTCTTAACCGGTATGCACTATTAATTTGCGATATACAAGCGGTCAAATTTCGCTAAAATTTTACAAAATACGGCTTCTAGCCGAGCAACGATTTTAAACAGGAGCATTTTATGAAACTGAACACAACATTAAAAACATTACTGGCAACCGCAATTGCCGCTTTTGCCTTAACGGCATGTGACAATGGGAATAATGCGCAATCATCCGCTCAAGATAGCGTTGCACAAATTAAAGCAAACGGCGTGATTCGTATTGGCGTATTCGGCGATAAACCTCCGTTCGGCTATGTCGATGCCAACGGTAAAAGCCAAGGATTCGACGTAGAAATTGCGAAAGAGATCGCCAACGACTTACTCGGTAGTCCGGATAAAGTGGAATTTGTTTTGACCGAAGCGGCAAACCGTGTCGAATATTTAAAATCTAATAAAGTTGATCTGATTTTAGCTAACTTTACCAAAACGCCGGAACGTGCTGAAGTGGTGGATTTCGCCGCGCCTTATATGAATGTGGCGTTGGGTGTCGTATCGCCGAAAGGGGCGTTAATTACCGACCTCAAACAGTTAGGAGGCAAAACCTTATTAGTCAATAAAGGCACGACCGCCGATGCCTATTTCACTAAAAATCACCCTGAAATCAATCTGTTAAAGTTCGACCAAAACACGGAAACCTTTGATGCACTGAAAGATGGTCGCGGCGTAGCGTTAGCCCACGATAACGCATTAGTTTGGGCGTGGGCGAAAGAAAATCCGACCTTTGACGTAGCAATCGGTAGCGTAGGTCCTGCGGAACAAATTGCGCCGGCAGTACAAAAAGGCGATAAAGTCTTATTAGACTTCATTAATAAAGAAATTGCCGAATTTAAAACGAACGGTAAATTAAAAGCGGCTTATGAGAAAACTTTAGTTCCTATTTACGGTGATAAACCGGAGTTGCTTGCACAATAACTTTTTATTATGTCTAAAAGCTCAAAGAAATCATGGTTTCTTTGGGCTTTTCTTTTGCTTCAAATTTACTTTGCGTTCACTAAAAGGTAAACTGGAATTTATATATAGAAATCAATAAGGTGATTTTGAGTGACACAAGGTGCTATCACTAAATCGTTAATTTTCTCACGTGGGATTTTAAAGATTCCTCATTTAAATGCTTTCTTACATGATAGTGAGTTAATCTCTTATTCTCCTTTGATGAAAATGGTGAGAGTGGATAACGTCATCGGTTGGGGGCTTCGTCCTTCAGCCGATAAAGCTCGTGCTTATGCCGAACAATATCATCTTCCTTATATTGCATTAGAGGACGGTTTTTTACGTTCGCTTGGACTTGGCGTTATGGGTTATCCGCCTTTTTCTATCGTATATGACGATATTGGTATTTATTACGATACGACCCGTCGCTCTCGTTTAGAGCTGCTGATCCTTAGCGCAAATTTTAGTGCAACCGAGCTCCAACAAGCGGAACAAGCCGTGCGGTTGATAGTTCGCCATCAGTTATCAAAATATAACCATAATCTTGATTATGTTGCATATGAACCTAAAACGACCGAGAGAGTATTGATTGTTGATCAAACTTTCGGTGATATGGCGGTAAAATATGGGCAGGCGAGCGAGCTTCATTTTAAACAAATGCTGGATACTGCAATTCGAGAAAATCCTTCCGCCGAAATTTGGGTTAAAACCCATCCTGATGTAATTAGCGGTAAGAAAAAAGGCTATTTAACCGATTTGCATAGCTACGGTAGTCAAATACGTTTATTTGCGGAAGACGTTAATCCTATCTCTCTGTTGAGTCAGGTTGATAAAGTGTATTGTGTCACTTCACAGATGGGGTTTGAGGCACTGTTATTAGGAAAAAAAGTCGTTACGTTTGGTATTCCTTGGTTTGCCGGTTGGGGGATTACGGACGATAGACATCCGGATATAGATATTTTAAAACTTGAGCAGCGTCGTAAAAACCGTTCTTTTATTCAATTATTTGCGGCAGCCTATCTGCAATATAGCCGTTATACTAATCCTTATACCGGTAAAGTCGGTACAATTTTTGATGTTATTGATTATCTGAGTAAGGCGAAAATATTGAATCAACGTTTAGGCGGGCATCTCTATTGTATTGGAATGTCATTATGGAAACGAGCTGTGATTAAGCCGTTTTTCAATTTGCCTTTATGCCGGTTACATTTTGTCGGCTCATTAAAAACGTTAGAAAAAAGAACGCTTGAAAAAGATGCTAAATTATTAATTTGGAGCCAAGGAAAACCGGAAGTGTTAGCTTATTCTGAAAAGCATCATATTCCGCTTTTACGTATGGAAGACGGCTTTATTCGATCTGTCGGTCTGGGATCTAATTTAGTTGCACCGTTATCATTGGTGATTGATGATTTAGGCATTTATTTTAATGCGCAAACATCTTCTCGTTTAGAAGAGATTTTATTGCATCAAGAATTTAGTGAACAGGATTTGGCGTTAGCCGGAAAGCTAAAAGCGCGTTTAATTGAGGCGAATATCGGCAAATATAATGTGGGAAATGCCGGTTTTCAGCTGAATATTACGGATAAACGTACTATTTTAGTACCCGGTCAGGTTGAAGATGATGCCTCCATTCGTTTCGGTTCTCCGGAAATTAATAAAAATCTGGATTTGCTCCGTAAAGTTCGAGAGTTGAATCCCGATGCATATATCATTTATAAACCGCATCCGGATGTTGTGAGTGGAAATCGACAAGGTCATATACCTACAGAACAAGCGGTCAAATTTGCCGATGATATTGTCGAAAGTGCAAATATTTTAGACTGTATCAATCAAGTTGATGAAGTGCATACGATGACATCATTGGCTGGTTTTGAAGCATTATTACGTGGGAAAATCGTACATTGCTACGGATTACCTTTTTATTCGAATTGGGGACTAACCGAAGATTATCTCTTACTGGAGCGTCGCAGCAGAAAACTGTGTTTGGAAGAGCTTATTTCTGCGGTGCTGGTATATTATCCCCAATATGTGAATCCGAACGATGCTACGATTATTAATGCGGAACAAGCAATTGAAATTTTACAACAACAAAAACAGCAACTATCACATAGCGGTATTAAACGTCCGTGGATAGCGAAACAGTTTGGTAAACTAAAACAGCTTTATCGAGCATTAAGATAAGAATTTTTGAAGAGTATTACTTATGATTAGTCATTATTTAGATGATTTGATTGAAAGTTCGGAGCGAATATTATTATTACAAGGTCCGATAGGTTCTTTTTTTACCGAGCTATCGGAATGGCTGAGAACTCAAAATAAAACGGTCTTTAAAATTAATTTAAATGCCGGAGATGAATATTTTTATCCGAATACGATTTTAAATACGTTCGCTTATCGTGACAGTTTAGAAAATTTTCGTCATTATTTAGTTAATTTTTGCCAAACGTATCATATTGATAGTATTGTTTGTTTCGGCGATAACCGTAAGTATCACAAAATAGCAAAAGAAGTTTGCCAACATTTAACGGTAAGTTTTTGGGCGTTTGAAGAAGGATATTTTCGCCCTAATTACGTTACCTTTGAAAAAACGGGAGTGAATGCTTATTCTCCGATTCCATGTGAGGCACAGTATTTCAGACAATTTGAGGAATTGCCGGAGCCGGAAAAACCGCAACATGTTGCAAAAGGATTTTGTCCGATGGCAAAACTGGCAATCAAATATTATGTGTCGGCCTATTATCGCCGCCGTTATTATCCGAAATATCGCCATCATCGCCTCCTAAATGTGATGTATTATGTGAAACTATGGTCGATATCCGGCGTGAAGCGTTTATATTACTATTTGTATGATTGGAATTTCGCTAAACGGGTGGCAAAAGGCGAGTTCGGCGATTTTTTTATTTTACCGCTCCAAGTTTACGACGATAGCCAAATTTTAGTCCATAGCGATTATCCGAGTGTAGAGGCAGTGTTACGAGAAGTATTGTCATCATTTGCAACGAGCGCTCCCGAACATTTACGCTTGATTATAAAGCATCACCCGATGGATCGCGGTTTTATTGATTACGGTACAGTGATTGATGAATATATTGCGCAATATCCTGCGCTGAAAAAACGAATTTATTATATTCACGATGTGCCGATGCCGGTTTTCTTACGTTACGGTAAGGGAATGGTGACGCTGAATAGTACCAGCGGTATATCTGCGTTATTGCACAATATGCCGGTAAAAATATTAGGACGAGCTAATTATGACTTTGCCGGGCTGACCTATCAAGGCAGTTTAGATGACTTTTGGGCAAATCCGGAAAAACCGGATGACGGATTATTTAATGCTTACCGAAAATTTCATTTACATAAAACGCATATTAACGGTAGCTTCTATAACAAGGTGATTTTGCGTTATCCATATAATCAAAGTTAAATGGTAAGCGGTTATTTTTTCGCTATTTTCTGCAATTATAATAAAAAAGACTGCGTAATGGATTTTACGCAGTCTTTTTTGTTATATGAAAAGTTAAAAAATCACTTCTAAACGCATAAAGGTATTGATGAAATGATTACGGTCTTTGTCTTTATCGTTATAGAAGCTGATTTCCGGTTGAATAAACACCCAATTACGGAAAATCGGTTGGCGATAGCTGATAAATGGTCCGTAAGTGTTAAATTTTGAGTAACCTTTATCAAAACGTCCGCCCATAAAGATACCGTAGCTTAAACGTTTAAGCGGGGTAAAGTTATGCTGACGATAAAAGCTGTTTCCCCAGCCGGTTTCTTCATCCACATCATGTGTATATTGTAGGAATGTGTGGTTCATAATGAAGGTGTTTTCGCTATCAATATAACGATTTTCTAAATTGGTACGCAGGTAATGTTTACTATTGGTGCCGTAACGATAAATTTGTTCTAAACGAGTACCGAAATTATCGGTAATATCCCAAGTTTTACTTAAACGCAAACGTCCGAAAATATCACCGCCCGAACGTAAACCGCCGTCCAAATCGCTTTCAATGCCTAAACGCTTAATCTCATTTGACCAACGTAAACCGATAGAGGCGTTATCATTACGTGCTTGGCGGCTGTCATAATTACGATCACGCGGTAAATTACGGTAATTTTGCCCTACATGGTTTTTATCGCGCGCTTGGTTTTCCAAATCTTCATCACCGAATACCACACTCACGTGTTTTTTCAGTACCGGTAATCTGATTTTACCTCGCACACGCGGTTTATAGGAAAAACGGTCGTGTTTATTCCATTGGTTGTCTAACATCACCCGTAAACTTGCCGATGCCGGTTTATTCGGATCGGTTTCTCCCAGCCAGTCGTTGATACCGTTTGACCAGTCGTGTAATTTAGTACGAACCGAATTACGTTGCTGATCCGCCCAAGTATTTTCGGTTTGATCGGTTTCATTCGCAAGAGCGGGAATTGAAAGAGTGGTAAATAATGCGATGCATGTAAGTTTGAAATGTTTCATATGCGTGATCTTCATTCGGAAATTTGAGGTTATCATAATCCAAATTCGTCGGTGATTCAAAAAATACATTTTATTTTGGCTAATTACAGCCGATTATTTGATTAGCTCATTAAATGCATAATTTATGAATTTATTTCATAATTTTTAATAAAATGTTTCATTTTTATTCATAATTGATTTGCGCTAGATTATCTCTATTGAGGATTCGTAATGAAATTTAATACGGAGGTAATAATTATGAATATTCCATTCCACTACAACATTAAAACACTGAGGTTTGATGAGGAATATGAACCTAGTCGAAGCACACGTTTAACAACCAATTTTGCTAACTTGGCTCGAGGTGAACATCGTCAGAAAAATTTACATAACACTTTGCGTATGATTAACAACCGTTTTAATGATCTCGCCCATTGGGATAACCCGAAAAATGATCGTTATGCGGTTGAGGTTGAAATTGTGTCTGCGGATATTGTGATTGAAGGCCAAGAAGAGCATTTCCCTGCGATTGAAATGCTAAAAACCTACATTGTGGATAAGCACACAAATCAACGTATTGATGGCATTGTTGGCAATAGTTTCTCATCTTATGTACGCGATTATGATTTTAGTGTCTGGCTGATCAACCATAATAAAAACCAAGAAAAATTTAGTGCGCCCGCTAATTATGGTGAGTTGCACGGTAAATTGTTCAAATTATTAGCCGATTCAGAAGCTTATCAACAAATTTCGGCTAAAGCACCTGTATTCTGCTTAAGCGTAGCGAGTACCCGTACTTATACGCAAACCACTAACCACCATCCTATTTTAGGTACGGAATATACTCAAAACGCTTATTCATTAACAGATGATTACTTTGCGAAAATGGGAATGAAAGTTCGCTACTTTATGCCGCCTAAATCGGTTGCCCCGTATGCATTTTATTTTACCAGCGATTTGTTGAACGATTACTCTAATTTAGAGTTAATCGGCTTAATCAGCACAATGGAAACCTTCCAAAAAATCTATCGTCCGGAAATTTACAACGCTAACTCGGTTGCAGGACAAGTATATCAACCAAGTTTAACTTACCAAGATTATTCATTGACCACCATTGAATATGACCGTGAAGAACGTACGCAATTAGCGATTAAACAAGGCGAATTTACCAATGAATACTTTATCAAACCGTATCGTGAATTACTGGCTAATTGGGCAAAAACAGAAGTAATTTAATAAGTTAAAGAGAATTTTATGAAAACATTATTACCAACCTCAACCGCCGGCAGTTTACCGAAGCCATCTTGGATCGCCGAACCGGAAAAATTATGGTCGGAATGGAAATTAACCGGTGATGATTTACTGCAAGCAAAACGTGATGCGTTACTTGTCTCATTACAGGAACAAATTCAAGCGGGCATTGATATTGTGAGTGACGGTGAGCAAACTCGCCAACATTTTGTGACGACCTTTATTGAACATTTAGAGGGTGTGGATTTTACCAAACGTGAAATTGTGCGAATCCGTAACCGCTATGATGCCAGTGTGCCAAGCGTAGTCGGAGCCGTACACCGCCCCAAACCGGTTTTTGTTGAAGATGCTAAATTTTTACGCGCTCATACCGATCGCCCTATTAAATGGGCATTACCGGGTCCAATGACGATGATTGATACGCTATATGACGGACATTACAAGAGCCGTGAGAAATTAGCATGGGAATTTGCCACTATTCTTAATCAAGAAGCAAAAGAATTAGAAGCAGCCGGTGTAGATATTATTCAGTTTGATGAACCGGCATTTAATGTATTTTTTGATGAAGTAAACGATTGGGGCGTTGCAGCGTTAGAGCGTGCCATCGAAGGCTTAAAATGCGAAACAGCGGTACATATTTGCTATGGTTACGGTATTAAAGCCAATACCGATTGGAAAAAAACATTAGGTTCGGAATGGCGTCAATATGAAGAAAGCTTCCCTAAACTACAAAAATCAAACATCGATATTATTTCTTTAGAGTGCCAAAACTCTCGTGTACCGATGGATTTAATCGAGTTGGTACGTGGTAAAAAAGTGATGGTAGGCGCAATTGATGTCGCTACTAACGAGATTGAAACGCCGGAACAAGTGGCGGATACTTTAAGAAAAGCTTTACAGTTCGTTGATGCAGATAAACTTTACCCTAGCACAAACTGCGGTATGACACCGTTATCTCGCCAAGTTGCTCGTGGCAAATTGCAAGCCTTAAGCGCGGGGGCTGAGATTGTTCGTCAAGAAATTCCGGCTACAAAATAAGGCATAAATAAAAATCCTCGTGCTTGGATATATTCACGAGGATTTTAATCTTTGAACAAGCGTTATTCATAGCAAAAAATTTCCACAAATCGACCGCTTGTATGCTTTAACGTAACACTAAATATTACGCCCAATATTTATCAATTTCAGCACGAATCGCTTCGGCGGTTTGTTTACCCTTTTCACCGACTAAAGCACGACCGGCAATAAATGCTTTGGCGTTTTTAATTTCTTTAAATAAATGAATTTCTTCCGGTACGATACCACCGGTAATCGATAGTTCTAAACCAAGTGCTGAAAGTTGTTTCATTAATTCGACATCTTCCGCCGTCCAACCTTTACCTGCCAATTCCGCATCGCGAGAACGGTGGTAAATCGCTTGTTTTACGCCTAATTCAACCCATTCTTTCGCATCTTTTTCTACCGTCCAGTTACCGTAGATTTCAATTTGGATTTCTTTCTTCACTTTTAATTCCGGATGTGCCGCATTGAAGTCGTCCGCTACTTTCTTACACGCCGCTTTGGTTGCCGGATGTGCCGCTGCTGAAACGGTCAGCCAGTCTGCGCCCGCTTCGAATGCCATTTTCGCTAAAATCGCACCGCCGTCAGTAGTTTTTAAATCACATACGATAATATGATTCGGATGTAGCGCACGTAAGGTGGAAACCGCTTTCATCCCTTCCGCACAAGCAAGAATCGTACCGCACTCAATAATTTCTACTACGCTTTCCGCTTGTTTCGCATCCGCAACCGCTTTTTCTAAACTTAATGAATCTAATGCAATTTGGAGTAATGGTTTTGACATATTTTGTTCCTTTTACGAATTTTTAAATGGTACTTTATTCCTCTCTCCCGCAAGCAGAGAGTGGGAGAATTTCTAGCCAGCTAATGCCTGATCAATCACCGCATAAATATCTTCTTTGGTTTGACAACGTAAGATTTTGGCTAAATCTACTCCGGTATCGCTGTCCGGATCATCCAAGACTTGGGTAATTTCCATTAAACCTTCCATATGTTTATCCGAATCGCTGCCAGCAAGGGTAACCAATACCGAAACCGGTTCGTCTTCGCCGTCGAAGGTAATCGGTTCCGCTAAAGTAACTAAAGCGAACGATGTTTTAATTACTCCTTCTTCCGGACGTGAGTGAGGCATCGCCAAACCCGGTGCAAGAATGATATAAGGCCCCATTTTTTCGATATTTTCAATAATACTGGTGTAATAACGAGGTTCAATCGCACCTGATTTTTCTAATAAATCCGTACCTAGTTTGATCGCCGCTTTCCAGTCCGCCGCACGTTGATTTAAAAGGATTGAATTATTTTCGATAAGCGATTCTTTTAACATAGCTTTGCTTCCTTTAAGTTGGATAAGTTTAATTTAATCGGAAATAAACCCGCCTCCATTAAGAGGCGGATGTCAGATTATTGATATTTTTTGATAAGAGCCAATAACTCTTCACCGAAAGTATTCGGATTTAACATATTTTGTACGCCTAAGACCGAGATATGTTCGTTTGCCACAATCTCATTTTGTAAGTGTTTAGAACATACAATAATATCTACCGAACCTACTTTACCTTTATGATCGGTTACTGCGCAAGAGTCCATAATATTCGGTACACCGCGTTTATCAAGATATTGTTTAATTTTCATTTTCATCATCATTGATGAACCTTGACCTGAGCCGCACACCGCTAAGATACGTACCGCTTTGGTTTCGCTTTCGGCGGTATTGGTATTTTCCGCTTGTGCCGGAGCTTCTTCTTCAATCGGTTCGCCGAAGCCGTATAATTGGTCTACGGTTTTGCCTTCCGCTTTCGCTCTTGCTTCATCGGCACGTAATTGTTTACCTGCAAACGCCATATAAACAAGGGCTAATGCGATACATACGAAGGTTGCACCGGCAGGGCTAAAGAACATACCTTGGATAATCGGTGGGAATAATAACGCCCAGTCCGCCATACCCATCCAGCCGTTAAAGCCCGCACCGCCTTCCGTACTGGTAATTAAGCTTACTACCCATGCGGAACCGAGTACCTCGATGATACCCATCACGAAACAGATTTTCATCACCGCTTTCCAGCCGCCGAAGTGGTTTGCGAATACGCCGATTGTCGCGTTAGAGAAGAACATCGGGATAAAGCCCGGGATAATTAACACCGCAGCCGAAGCGTCGCCGCCGAATTGTTGATAAGCGATTAATAAGCCGACCGCAACGAATTGACCGATGGCACCCCACATAAAACCGAATACCACCGCATTTGGCGAGAATGCATAAGTTGCCGCACAGTCAATCGCTAATACCGCATTCGGAATTAAACGTTCGGAAATCCCTTTGAACGATTCGGATAATTCCGCCACGAACATACGTACGCCAAGTACGATAACTTGGATTGCCACCGCAAATTTTAAACCGGTTTCAAAGATGTAAATCGTCCAATGGGTTTTACCCGCCATTTGTTGTAAGTTATCTAAACCGAATGACATTAAGATAATACCGAAGAACACGGTCATCACGATTGCGGTTGCAGAGATACTGTCGTGGAAAATATGTAACCATTTCGGTAAGTCGAGTTTGTCCACGCTTTCTTCTTTTTTACCTAGTTTCGGCGCGACTTTTGCCGCTAACCAAGAGGCGAATTGTTGTTGGTGACCGATAGAGAAACCCGCACCGCCGGTAATTTGTTGCGTTGCTTGGTACATCATATTAGAGAAGATACCCCAATATAACGCCATAATAATTGCGGTATAAACGACCACTTCCCAAGGTTTTGAACCGAGTAGCCAGAATACCACCGCAATTAAGCCCGCTTGTTGGAACATAATATGACCGGTAAGCATAATGGTACGAATACCGGTAAAGTGTCTGAACAGAACTAACAAGATGTTGAGGAATAATGCCAAGATTACCGCATAACCGACATACGCATAAGCGTCACCCATGGTACTGATGGTCGCCTGCCAGCTTGTGTAAGGGTCAATTACCGCACCTTTAAGATTATGGTATTTGGATAAACCTTCGATAACCGGTTTAAAGTTTTGTACAAGCGTACCCGAACCGACTTGTACTAACATAAAGCCGACAATCGTTTTAATCGTACCTTTTAAAATGGTGGTTGAATCTTTTTTGAGGAATATATAACCGATACAAGCGACAAGACCGAGCAATAGCGGTGCTTTCGATAGTATTTGGTCATTAATTGCCATAAAGATACTCATTAATGTATCCATAGTGAGCCTCTCTGTTCTATGTTGAGTAAGAATGATGAGATTTGGAAGATCTCAGTGTTTTTAGATTGGTTAAGTTAAATACAAAATGGCATAGACATCTGTGCCTACCGTGTAAATGATAAACAGTTACAATAGAACTAAAAAGATTATTTTTGATTATTTGTGAGCGAGATCACATTTTATTTTTCATTTATATGATTTTTATGTTCATATGTTAATAAAATGTATCGTCTTTCTCTATAACTGGGAAAATTATGCTTATATTTCATATGGATATGATTATCTATTTGTTTTATAAAGAAAATATTTTCTTAATAAAAAAGGGAAATGACCTAAAACGGAAGAGTTAGTCAGAAAAAATTAGAAGTAGATCACATTTTTCACAAAAATCATTTTACCAATACTGAATGATTACTTATGATTACTCTTGATTAAAATATTCATCTCTTCCTTCCAAAAATTAGGAGTTTACTATGGCTAAAGTTAATGAAATCACACGTGAAAGTTGGATTCTTTCTACCTTCCCTGAATGGGGCACTTGGCTAAACGAAGAAATTGAGCAAGAAGTTGTACCGGAAGGTAACTTCGCAATGTGGTGGCTGGGTTGTGTCGGCGTGTGGATTAAAACGCCTGCCGGTGCAAATATTTGTATGGATTTATGGTGTAGTCGTGGTAAATCCACTAAAAAAGTAAAAGATATGGTACGCGGTCACCAAATGGCGAATATGGCGGGCGTGCGTAAATTACAACCGAACTTACGTGCTCAACCGATGGTATTAGATCCGTTTGCGATTAATGAAGTCGATTTTATCCTTGCTTCTCACTATCATAGCGACCATATTGATGTGAATGTGGCGGCGGCTATTGTAAACAACCCTAATTTAAATCACGTGAAATTTGTCGGCCCGTGGCACTGCGGTGAATTATGGAAAAAATGGGGCGTGCCGGAAGATCGTATTATTGTAGTCAAACCGGGTGATGTCGTAAAAATTAAAGATGTTGAAATTCACGCATTAGATTCGTTTGACCGTACTTGTTTAGTCACTCTACCGGTTGAGGGTGCGGAAGAACAAGGCGGTGAATTAAAAGGTCTATGTCCGTCAGATGAGGAAATGGGACGTAAAGCGGTAAACTACGTGTTTAAAACACCGGGCGGTAATATTTATCATGGTGCGGACTCTCACTACTCAATCCAATTTGCGAAACACGGTAAAGAATTCGATATTGACGTGGCATTAAATAACTACGGTGAAAACCCGGTCGGTATTGCGGATAAAATGACCTCTATCGATTTACTCCGTATGGCGGAATGTTTACGTACCAACGTGATTATTCCGGTACACCATGATATTTGGACGAACTTTATGGCAAGTACGCAAGAAATTATTGATCTATGGCGTATGCGTAAAGATAGATTACAATATAAGTTCCACCCATTTATTTGGGAAGTCGGTGGCAAATACGTTTATCCGCGCGATAAAGACTTAATTGAATATCACCACCCGCGTGGTTTTGATGATTGCTTCGAGCAAGAGCCGAATATTCAATTTAAATCAATGCTTTAATTGAAGGCGAGCCACTCTTAACTGAATTTTAAGAGTGGCTTATTTTTCAGTTCATTGTTCATGGTTTAAAATGGATTACTTATATAAGCAAGGACATGGTAATGAACGAAATTTTTAGACATAAGAAGTTATTATCTACGTTAGAAGCAAAGCAAATGCTCTCAACGCTAGAGATTATGCATTTACTTAATGTTTCGCCGGCAACTGCGAGACGCGATATTAATAAATTAAGCGAACAGAAAAAATTGCGCAAAGTACGTAACGGTGCGGAAGCGATCAACGTACAAAAATCTATCGAACAAGATAAACCGATTAATAATTTCGATGAAAAACGTCGTATCGCCGAGGCGGCGAGCAGACTTTGTCGAGAAGGGGACAGCGTTATCCTGACCTGCGGTTCAACCATGCAATTATTGGGACAAGCATTATGCGGTCAAAAATTGCAAATTATTACCAATTTCCTACCGCTTGCCAATTACCTGATTGAGCAACAACATGATGACGTTGTGATTATGGGCGGGCAGTATAATAAAAATAAAAAAGTTACGCTTTCGCTCAACCAACAGAATGAATTTATGTATGCCGCGAATATTATGTTTACCAGCGGTAAAGGATTTACGCCGGAAGGTTTATTTAAAACCGATATGATCATTGCCAATTCCGAAGCGCAAATGTCATCAAAAGCAAGCAAATATGTCGTTTTGCTGGATAGTACCAAACTCGGTAAAGAAATCGGTATGTTATTTAGAGATATCAATAACGTCGATCTGTTAATTACCGGTAAAGAGGCCGATCCTAACATTGTTCAATCGATTAGAGATAAAGGTGTAGAAATCATTCTTGCCTAGCTTAACGATATATCGGAATATATAAACAAGCGGTTAAAAAGTTTTGTTTTTTTACTAAAAATATTATTCAAACCGGGGGATGAATATGAGAAAACATAAGTTGGGAATTTACGAAAAAGCATTACCTAAAAATATTTCTTGGCAAGACAGACTTTCGATTGCTAAAGCGTGCGGTTTTGATTTTGTCGAAATGTCCGTAGATGAAACGGATGAACGTTTAGCTCGCTTAGATTGGACTAAAGAACAACGAATCGAATTAGTCAAAGCGATCATCAATACCGGCGTGACTATTCCGTCAATATGTTTATCCGGTCATCGCCGTTTCCCGTTCGGTTCTCGTGATGAGGCCACTCGTCAAAAAGCCTATGAAATCATGGAAAAGGCAATCCAACTTGCGGTGGATTTAGGTATTCGTACCATTCAATTAGCCGGTTACGACGTGTATTACGAAGAACAAGACGAAGGCACGATTGAACGTTTCCAACAAGGCTTAGAATGGGCGACGGAATTGGCGGCAAGTAATCAAGTGACCCTTGCGGTAGAGATTATGGATACCAAGTTTATGAGTTCGATTAAACGTTGGAAAAAATGGGACGAAATTATCAAGTCTCCATGGTTTACCGTTTATCCGGATATCGGCAACGTTTCGGCTTGGAATGATGATATTGAAGCGGAATTTGCCTTAGGTATTGATAAAATCTCAGCAATTCATTTAAAAGATACCTATAAAGTTACCGAAACTTGCAAAGGACAATTCCGTGACGTACCGTTCGGTGACGGTTGTGTGGACTTCAAAGGTTTCTTCGAGATCTTGGCAAAATTAAATTATCGTGGTGCATTCTTAATTGAAATGTGGACGGAAAAAGCGGAAGAACCAATTGCGGAAATTATTAATGCCCGCCGTTGGATTGAACAAAAAATGAAAGAGGGTGGTTTCCAATGCTAACAGAATTATCTCCAAAATTACTTGCGATGCGTGATCGCGTATTTAAAGCGAATCTTGAATTACCAAAATATAAATTAGTCACCTTTACTTGGGGTAACGTGAGTGAAATCGACCGTGAAACCGGTTATGTGGCGATTAAACCTTCCGGTGTAGAATATGAAACAATGAAACCGGAAGATATCGTATTTGTCGATTTACAAGGCAACCGAGTATTCGGTGATAAAAAACCGTCTTCCGATACGGCAACCCATTTAGAATTTTACCGTCAATTCCCGAATATCGGTGGCGTAGTGCATACCCATTCACGTCACGCAACCGCATGGGCGCAAGCCGGTGAAGATATTCTTGCTTTAGGCACAACACAAGGGGACTACTTCTACGGTTCGGTACCTTGCACACGCCGAATGACACCGGAAGAAATTGCCGGCGAATACGAATTAGAAACCGGTAAAGTAGTGGTGGAAACCTTCCGTAAACGCGGTATTGATCCGGATATGGTGCCGGGCGTATTAGTTCACTCGCACGGGCCTTTCACTTGGGGTAAAGATGCGCACGATGCGGTGCATAATTCCGTAGTGTTGGAAGAAGTGGCGTATATGAATTTCGTTAGTCACCAAATTCGCCCTAATATCGGCTCAATGCAACAAGAATTACTTGATAAACATTACCTACGCAAACACGGTGCTAATGCCTATTACGGTCAATAAACTTTTCTGAGATTGTGTGTGTTGAAGCGGTCAAATTGCAGAATTTTTTGCAAACTCGACCGCTTTTTTATGTATTGAAAATCGTTTTTTACGCAACGAATATTGCTTTAGAACATAAAAAAGCCTCCGATAAGGAGGCTAAAAATATGGTTTGAACTAAAAATTATAGAATATCTAATAATTCCACTTCAAAAATTAAGGTAGCAAACGGAGGAATTGATGCGCCTGCACCACGTTCACCGTAAGCTAACTCTTGCGGAATGGTTAAACGCCATTTTGAACCGACCGTCATCAACTGTAACGCTTCAGTCCAGCCTTTAATCACGCCGCCGACCGGGAATTCCGCCGGCGTACCGCGTTTTACCGAGCTATCGAATACCGTACCGTCAATTAAAGAACCGGTATAGTGTACACGAACGGAACTTGCCGCTGTCGGTTTTGCGCCCGTACCTTCGGTTAAGACTTCATATTGTAAACCCGATTCGGTAACCACCACGCCTTTTGCTTTCTTGTTTTCTTCTAAGAACGCTTTGTTGTCCGCTTCAATCGCTTTAAATGCTTCCGCTTGTGCTGCTTCCGCACGTGCGCCTAACTCTTGTAACGCTTGAGTGACTTCGTTAAGGTCAATTGCCGGTGGGTTTTGATTTAATACATCATTGATACCGCGTGCAACCGCTTCCGCATCCACTTCCATACCGCTACTTAATAACTGCTGACCGATTTGTAAACCGATACCGTAACCGCCCTTTGCTTCCGTTGTTTCTAAAGCTACCGCATTGAAATCTAATGCCATTTTTGTTTCCTTTTATGATGGTGTAAAGACGTTTCCATTTATGGGGATGAATTTTAAGAATACAACCCTAAACGGCTCAGAAAATAGCGTTAAGATAGAAAACGTGAATGTCTCGTCTTTTGTGTATAAAAAACAACCAAACGGAAGAGCGGATGAGTTTGTGTTACTTACTCTAATTGACTAAGTTTTTACATTAAAACAATAAGATAGCGGTATTTGAGTGGATTGTAAGTATAATTAAGTGATTGATTGACAATTGAGCTGTTTGAAAAGTTAAAATATAATCCGCAATCTCTTTTTTTGATAGATTTGAGGTTCTGAATTAGATGCTTGGGGTTATCAATAAAATTGTATCTTCTTCTCTTTCTATGGCTTTTTTAGGTGTACTTAGTTGGTCTGCCGCCTATTCTTACGGCTGGGGACAGGCTTGCTTCTACGGGTTTCCTTTATGGTATGTAGATGTCGGAGCCGGAAATGTCGCTCGTAGCCTCGGTTACGTGTTTTACGTCACAGCCGTACTTTGTACCACTTACTTAATCGGCTTATTGTTATTAACCAAAGCCAAACCGTTTCTAAGCGAGTCCTGTATCAAACTTGTTCGCGCCACTATCTTATGTGCGCTTGCCACTTTACCTATTTTGATTATCAGCACGTTACTTAACGGTAAAATTTATCAACAAGCGGTTATTTCTTATTTCTGTGCGGTACTCTTATTTATTATCGCATTACGTAACGTGATTAATCGCCATATCAGCAATATCAATATTTATTCGGCAATTCAATTTTTCCAAAGTCATAAAAGTAACGTACTGATCTTTACTTATGCGTATTTCGTGATCTTTGCCTTTATGGTCGGTTATTTACGTCCGCATTTCAAAACACGCTTCGATATGATCGAAATTAATGCCCAAATGTATTATGTTCTCGCCAAATACAACAAAACCTTTATCTTGTCGAAAGAACTAAAAATAGATAATGATGAATTTTATCTGTATGAACTAAATCCGAATCAGCTTGGTCATATCCAAATCGTCGATGCGCATCATCCGTTTGGGTTACAGTGATCTTGCGCTACGGATATAATCTGACCGGCAAATAAGCCGAAAGAGAAGAAGAAAACAATACTTATATCATTATAGAAAAAGCCCTTACTTATAAAACTAAGTAGGGGCTTTTATATGAGGCAATAATTTGCAAAAAATTCGCTAATTTTGACCGCTTTTGTTAGTTATTAGCGATTTAACCACGCCATATATTCTTTCGTACCTTCGGCTACGGTTTTAAATGTACCGGTGTAGCCTGCCGCACGGAGTTTGGTTAGATCCGCTTGGGTGAAGGTTTGGTAGCGAGATTTTAAATGATCCGGGAATGGGATTTTTTCGATTTCGCCTTTGCCATGGAAGTCTATCACCGCTTGTGCGACCGCTTGGAACGATTCCGCTTTGCCGGTACCGAGGTTGTAAATACCGGAAATACTGTTTTGCCACGCCCAAATATTTACTTTCGCCACATCTTCCACATACACGAAATCACGTAAGAAGGTTTCTGAACCTTCGAATAATTTCGGGTTTTCGCCTTTCAGCATTTGATTGTTTAAGTGGAACGCCACGCTTGCCATTGATCCTTTGTGTTGTTCACGCGGGCCGTACACGTTGAAATATTTAAAACCGCATACCGGCGAATCCGCTTCCGGTAAAATTTGGCGTACATATTCGTCAAATAGGAATTTTGAGTAACCGTAAGCATTGAGCGGTTGTTCAAATTTACGCTCTTCAATAAAGTTATCCGAACGGCCACCGTAAGTTGCCGCACTTGATGCGTAGAAGAACGGAATTCGGCGATCTAAACAGAAATGTAATAACTCTTTTGAATATTCGTAGTTATTGTGCATTAAGTATTTGCCGTCCCATTCGGTAGTTGCCGAGCAAGCACCTTCGTGGAATACCGCATCAATCTCGCCGAAATCATCGCCGGCAATGATCGAAGCGATAAAATCTTCTTTATCACAATAATCCGCAATATCTAAATCTACTAAATTTACGAATTTTTCGCCGTTTTTTAAGTTATCTACAACCAGAATATCTTTTCTGCCGATTTCATTTAATGCTTTGACGATATTGCTACCGATCATACCAAAGCCGCCTGTTACGATAATCATAGCTTTTTCCTTTTTGAAATTAAAAACGGGGATATTATCGGTGGATTGGGGCGGATTTGCAAATTTTGCCGCAAATTAGACCGCTTGTTAGCGAAGAAAGAAAAAGCGAGACAATGCTCGCTTTGCTTAATGAGTAGGATTACTTCGCACGCTCAATTTGTTTTTTGAGTTTTTGCATTTTTTCTTTAATGCGTTGGCGTTTAAGTGCAGAGATGTGATCCACGAACAGCACACCGTTGAGGTGGTCGATTTCGTGTTGAATACAGATAGCGAATAAGCCGTCCGCATCGTAAATCACTTCTTCGCCTTTACGGTTTAACGCTTTTACCTTCACTTTTTCTTTGCGTGGCACTAACGCACGATGACCGGGGATCGATAAACAGCCTTCTTCGATACCGGTTTCGCCGCATGATTCTAAAATCTCCGGGTTAATCAGTACCACTTGGTTAGTTTTATCGCCTTCAATATCAATCGTAATAACACGTTTTAATACGCCCACTTGCGGTGCGGCAAGGCCGATACCTTCGTGTTCGTACATTGTGTCAAACATATCATCGATGAACTGATTTAATTCATCGTCCACCTGTGCAACAGGCTCACACACTTTTGCTAACCCTTCATCCGGGTAAAGTACAACTTCTAAAACTGACATTTTTTTGTGATCTCAATCGAAAAATAAAAAATTATAAATTGGTTAATTAACTCGTTTTCTTATGATTGGCTATTTTGTGAAAGAGCATAGCCAAATAAGACGAACGTTTAAATAAATTACCTTTTTAATCGCGGTTTGTCTATGTTTCCTTTCAATAATCCATAATTAATTTGGGGAACTTATTAATGTCTCAGACTGATTTACTGAAATTATTGCAGATTCCGCAACTGGGCGCGCAGCGCATTGCTCGTCTGTTATCCGAAGTGGATTTTGCCCAATTTTGCCAATATGACAAACGCCAATTACAACAAATCGGTTGGAATGAGAAACAGATTCAACGCTGGTTTAATCCGGAAATGCGTTGGATTGAGAGTGCATTGGCGTGGGCGGAGCAACCGAATCAACATTTATTGACCTTATTTGATGAGGAATATCCGTTTTTATTACGGCAAATCAGCACCGCACCGCCAGTGTTATTTGTGCGAGGTTCGCTAAGCAGTTTGAGCTTGCCGCAAATTGCGATTGTCGGTAGCCGAGATTTTTCCGCTTACGGTGAATACTGGGCGGGCTATTTTACCGAACAACTGATTAAACATCATTTGGCTGTAACCAGCGGATTAGCAATCGGTATAGACGGTTTTTGTCATCAGCGAGCGGTAGCGGAACAGGGCATCACCATTGCCGTTTTGGGTAGCGGTTTAGAGCAAGTGTATCCGGCAAGACATAAAAAACTGGCGGAACAGATTGTTGAAAGCGGTGGGTCGTTAGTGTCGGAATTTTTCCCGAATCAACCGCCGCTTGCCGAGAATTTCCCGCGTCGTAATCGCATTATCAGCGGTTTGTCACTCGGTACATTAGTGGTGGAAGCCACATTAAATAGCGGCTCGCTGATTACCGCCCGTTATGCGTTGGAGCAAGGACGAGAAGTTTTTGCGTTACCGAATTCGGTACAAAATCCGTATGCACAAGGCTGTCATAAACTGATCAAAGAAGGGGCGGTCTTAACTGAAACGATAGAGGATATTTTACAAGCGATTCAATATCAACTGCCGGATCAGCCTCAGCAACAGGTGCTGTTTGAGCCGCAACAAGCGGTCGAAAAAGCCCCATTTTTTGCAAAAGCTGATGTGCCGAATAAGGTCAATCATCTTGCAAAAAAATTGCCGGAAATGACCGCTTGTCAGCAACAAATTGTGGAACATATCAGTCTTGAACCGATTTCGATTGACGATTTGGCGAAAGCGACCGCATTGGAAGTGGAAATGCTATTAGTCGAGTTATTGGGTTTGGAATTATTAAGTGTGATTAAGCAAGTGAGCGGCGGTTATGTCAGGCAATAAAAAAACGGCATCCGAAGATGCCGTTTAATGCAAAGAAGGGAAATTTATTTTTTCGCTTGCAGTACACGGCGAGCGAAAATAATACAACCGATCACAAATAGCGTTAAGCCGAGTAATTCCGCCATTCCGCCCCAGTTTTCGAGATTTAAGGCTAACGGCGCATCAGAACCGCCGGATGTTACCGAACCTGCGATAATGAAAGCTAAGATAACTCCGACTAAACTTTCGCCCACGATTAAACCGGCTGCAAATAAAGTACCGAAACGTTCCGCTTTTTTACTTGCCGCTTCGACATCTTTACCGTTACGTTTAGCGTGGCGTTTAATATGACGATTGACTAACCAAGAAAGCGTTGCACCGATAATTAACGGTACGTTTACCACCGGCGGTAAGTAAATACCGATACCGACCGCTAAAGTCGGTAAACCTAAACGACCTGCGCTGGCTTTTTTCAGTAAGGTATCAATGATAATTAAGCAGATACCGAAAGCAACCCCGACTAAGATATAAGTCCATTCAAGGCTGTTTGAGAAAATACCGTTAGAAATGGTCATCATAATAGTCGCTTGCGGCGCGGAAAGTGCTTGTGTCGCATCCATTCCCTCACGTGGCATTGCACCGGCAAAACCGTATGCGTGGTACAGAATTTCTAATACCGGTGTGATAATTAACGCACCGACGATACAACCGATAATTAATGCAAATTGCTGACGCCATGGTGTTGCTTTCACTAAATAACCGGTTTTTAAATCTTGTAAGTTATCGTTTGAAATCGTCGAAACACAGAACACGATTGACGCGGTGAAAATAGTTAATGCGGTTAAGAAACGTTGTCCGTCCGCATTCTCCATTAAGCCTGCGGCATTGCCTACCATCATCAGGATTACGGAAATAATCACGATAGAGATGATACCGATACCTGAAATCGGGCTTGATGACGAACCGACTAAGCCTGCCATATAACCGGACGCTGCAGCGACTAAAAAGCCGACTACAACCGCAAGAATGGTACAAACCACCACCAATAAGAAAGCTAATTCCATTGATAAACCGACCGGTTGTAAGAAGCTGACTAATGCCACGATAATTAATGCGATACTGGCTAAAATCGTATAAATCATCGTTTTCGGCGAAAGGTCTTGTGCGGTACGTTCAAGACTTTGCATTGACGGATCTTTTAACGCACGAAACGCTTGAGACATACCTTGTACCATCGGTTTAAAGAGTACTAATAATGTCCAAATCGCTGCAATACCGATTGTACCTACCCCGATAAAGCGTACGTTGCTTTTCCATAAACCGGTTGCGAAACTTACCATATCCGCATCGGCAGGCATCGGCGTGGTTGCGGTGAAATAAGGTACGGCAACACCCCAAGTAAAAATTGTGCCGACTAACATCGCAATACCGCCCATCATACCGACTAAATAGCCGGCACCGAGTAAGGCAAAAGAGAAACCCATCGGTAATTGGAATATCGCATTACCGCCTTTAAACCAGTAACTCGCACCGTCGGCAACTACACGTAAACCGTTGGTTAGGAAACTGACTGATGCGGCTAACAGACCGCCGGAAACAATTTCTTTAATACCGCTGTCTTTGTTATCGCTTTCATCACCGGCTTTTAAAATTTCTGCCGCTGCAACACCTTCCGGATAAGGCAAATCGCTTTTTACTACCATTACGTTTCGTAACGGAATAGTAAAAATAACCCCTAAAATACCGCCGGAAATACAGATTAATAAAGTTTGCCAGAAAGGAAAAGATTGCCAGTAACCCATCATTAATAATGCCGGGATCACAAAAATAACTGAAGATAGTGTTCCTGCCGAAGAGGCTTGTGTTTGTACCATATTGTTTTCAAGAATGTTTGAGCCTTGAAACATTTTTAACACAGCCATGGAAATAACGGCTGCCGGAATGGATGAAGCAAACGTCATCCCGACTTTTAGACCTAAATAAACATTAGAGGCGGTAAATACTACCGTGATCAATGCCCCTAAAATCATCCCCCTTAGGGTAAGCTCACGTAGAGCCGTAGAATTATTCATAATTCCTCCAAAAATAAATAAAGCTACATATTATAGGAAAATCAGCCGATTTACATAATTATTCAGCTTGTTTTATCGCTATTTAATCGAATATTTACGTAAAAAAGTGATATTAAGCAAAAATAAAGCCGATTTTATTCAAATCGGCTTTAAGTGAGGGGATGTTTAATTGCATTAAAATGCAGTTTTTGCAATTTTTTATGAAAATTTAATCGCTTGCTATTTGGTTTCTAGCGTAGGTTTTTTAGCTAAATAGTTGTAAGCGACTAACAGAGCGAATAAACCGACGATAATCGCAGTAATCATATCTTTATTGAATACTTGCGCCATATAGCCTAAAACGATACCGACACCGCCGAAGTCAGCGTCAGAGAAAGTCGTGTTAGCAAAACCTAACGAGCCGAGAACAGGCAATAAGAACACCGGTAAGAAAGTAATTAATATACCGTGTGCAAATGCACCGATAATCGCACCGCGACGACCGCCGGTTGCATTACCGAACACACCGGCGGTTGCACCGCAGAAGAAATGCGGTACTACGCCCGGTAAGATTAAGACCCAATTTAATTGTCCTAATACGGCTAAACTAATGACCCCGCCGGCAAAGCTGGCTAAGAAACCGATTAATACCGCATTCGGTGCATAAGGGAACACAATCGGACAATCTAGTGCCGGTTTAGCATCCGGTACCAATTTTTCGGAGAAACCGGTAAATGCCGGTACGATTTCCGCTAAAATTAAACGTACCCCTTGTAGAATCACATAGACACCGGCAGCGAAAGTAATCGCTTGGATCGTTGCATAGACTAAATAATGTTGCCCGCCGCTGAGGGTTGAAACATAGTCGCTACCGGAGGCAATCGCTAATACATAGTAGATCACCATCATAGTGAGTGAGATTGAAATCGAACTATCGCGTAAGAAACTGAGGTTTTTCGGTAAATCCATTTCTTCGGTAGATTTTGAGCCTTTTCCGACTGCTTGTCCGATCGCACCGGATAAGACATAGCCTAACGTACCGAAGTGACCGAAACCGACATCATTACTATCGGTAATCTTACGCATATAACGGTGAGCGATTGCCGGGAAAAACGCCATAATTAAACCTAAGGTTAATGAACCGACAAACACCAGTTGTACGTCTTCAAAACCGGCTACGGTAAGAATCACACCGATCATACAGGCCATATAAAAGGTATGATGACCGGTTAAAAAGATAAATTTCAAACGGGTAAAACGGGCAACGATAATATTGGCAACCATACCGAACGCCATAATCAGTGCGGTAGCGGTACCGTATTTCTCAATCGCCATTGATACGATCGCTTCGTTATTCGGAATAATACCTTGTACGTTAAACGCATGTTCAAACATACCGCCTAACGGTGTTAAAGAACTAAGCAGCACGGTTGCACCGCCGCTAAGTACCAAGAAGCCGAGAATGGTTTTAATGGTACCTTTGATAATATCGGTTAATGCCTTTTTCTGTGCCACTAATCCGGCAAATGCGATTAAACCGACTAAGACGGACGGTACTTTGAGAATATCCAGAATGAAAAAGAGAATAGAGTCCATAACTCACCTCACGCACGATTAAAATAAGCGGTCAATTTTTCTTCAAATTCACCTACGCTAATGATGTTCTTAACAACAATGATTTTATCCGGATCGATGGTACTGCTACCGGCAATATCTTTTGCCATGACAAAGACATCCGCATCAGCCGGTGTTACGGAGGCTAAATCGGTATGACCGACTTCCGCATCAACGCCGATTTTGGCTAATGCCTTTTTGATGTTCATTTCCATCATAAAGCTACTGCCGATACCGTGACCACAAACCGCCATAATTTTCATATACGCCTCCGTTTAAATAAAGAAAAAATAAATTCACGACTTCGGAAAATTCGAAGTTGGATTGACTATAAAATAGAACAATCGCTGACCGCAATGAGCAGAAACGAAAAATGTGATGCAGCTAACATTTATTATTTGAGTCGGAATTTAATGAGGGTAGGCTTTTAGGATTCATTGCTTGAAAAAGCTGTTTTAGAGAAAAATCGGATAAATTTTCATAAAAGATCGTGGCAAGTGAAGTTAAAAATGTTAGAATCCAACGCTTTTAGAAATAATTGTTCTTTTTTTACAAAATTTTAGGTTTTATATGGCTACTGAGATTAAAAAGAAAACCCCTGAACAAGTCGAAGAAAAGGGCGTTAAAAGTAAGGGCGTAAACAGCGCGTTATGGTGTTTAGCTATCTTATTACTTGCCGTGGCGGCGATTGGTAATGCATATTTTGCATCGAGTTTTTCGCTTGTCGTACGCGTATTATTACTTGTCGTATTAGCGGTTGGTGCGGTAGTGCTTGCAGCAATGACTAACCAAGGTCAAAAAGCAATTGGTTTTATCAAAGAATCTCGCACAGAGCTTAGAAAAATTATTTGGCCGACTCGCCCTGAAGCGACCCAAACAACATTAATTGTACTCGCAATGTGTGTGGTTGTGTCATTAGTACTATGGGGTATCGACTCTATTATCGTTACATTGGTTACGTTTTTAACAAATTTAAGGTTCTAAAATGAGCGAAGTAGAAAATACAGAAGCAACAAAAATGCGTTGGTATGTATTGCAAGCGTTTTCCGGTTTCGAAAACCGTGTTGCGGTAACATTGCGTGAATATATCAAATTACACCAAATGGAAGATCAATTTGGTGAAGTATTAGTACCGACTGAAGAAGTTGTTGAAAGTGTCGGTGGTCGCCGTCGTCGTACCGAGCGTAAATTCTTCCCGGGTTACGTATTAGTACAAATGGAAATGAATGACGATACTTGGCATTTAGTAAAAAGCGTGCCGCGTGTAATGGGCTTTATCGGTGGAACGGCGGATAAACCGGCTCCGATTTCTAAACGTGAAGCGGATCGTATTTTGAACCGTGTGCAAGAAACGGCGGAAAAACCACGTCACAGAAAAGAATTCCAACCGGGCGAAAATGTACGTGTAACCGAAGGTCCGTTCGCAGACTTTACCGGTACGGTGGAAGAAGTAGATTACGAAAAAGGTCGCTTGAAAGTATCCGTATCTATTTTCGGACGTGCGACACCGGTTGAACTGGAATTCGGCCAAGTAGAAAAACAATCGTAATGGTTTGTGATTTTACAAAATAAGATTGAAATTAAGCGGTTTATTTTCAAAGAATATTTGCAAAAATAAGTTTAAAAATAACCGCTTTTCTTATTCCACAAAATGTTTTTTATCGGCGATTTAATATTCGGGCAATTAAATTTCATTATTCAAATAGTTTTGCTTGAAAAATGATCGCAAGTTGTTTAGAATAACCGCCCTATACGAGTTGGCTTGCTAACTCGTTTTTTGTGTAACAGGGGAGCCGATTTTCGGCGTTATTACCCACTTAGAGGAAACTTAAAAATGGCAAAAAAAGTCCAAGCATACGTTAAGTTGCAAGTTGCAGCTGGTATGGCTAACCCTTCACCACCGGTTGGTCCTGCATTAGGTCAGCAAGGTGTTAATATCATGGAATTCTGTAAAGCATTCAACGCTCGTACCGAGAGCTTAGAAAAAGGTTTACCGATTCCTGTTGTTATCACAGTTTACGCAGACCGTTCATTCACTTTCGTAACTAAAACTCCACCGGCGGCAGTATTACTTAAGAAAGCTGTAGGTATCAAATCTGGTTCAGGTAAACCGAACAAAGATAAAGTGGGTACAGTAACTCAAGAGCAATTACGTCAAATCGCTGAAACTAAAGCGGCAGATATGACTGGTGCTACTATCGAAACTAAAATGAAATCAATCGCTGGTACAGCTCGCTCAATGGGCTTAATCGTAGAGGAATAATACAATGGCTAAATTGACTAAAAAAATGAAAGCAATTAAAGCTGGCGTAGATTCTACTAAAGCTTACGAAATCAACGAAGCGATCGCAGTTTTAAAACAATTCGCAACAGCTAAATTCGTTGAAAGCGTAGACGTAGCGGTGAACTTAGGTATCGACCCTCGTAAATCAGACCAAAACGTACGTGGTGCAACAGTATTACCACACGGTACAGGTCGTACAGCTCGCGTAGCAGTATTCACACAAGGCGCGAACGCAGAAGCAGCTAAAGCAGCAGGCGCTGATTTAGTAGGTATGGAAGATTTAGCAGAGCAAATCAAGAAAGGCGAAATGAACTTTGACGTTGTTATCGCTTCTCCAGATGCAATGCGTGTTGTAGGTCAATTAGGTCAAGTATTAGGTCCACGCGGCTTAATGCCAAACCCAAAAGTTGGTACTGTAACTCCAAACGTTGCTGAAGCAGTTAAAAATGCTAAATCAGGTCAGATCCGTTACCGTAACGATAAAAATGGTATTATCCATACAACGATCGGTAAAGCAGACTTCGCACCTGAACAATTAAAAGATAACTTAGTTGCGTTATTAGCAGCGTTAAACAAAGCTAAACCAACAACAGCTAAAGGTATCTTCATCAAGAAAGTAAGCATTTCTACAACAATGGGTGCTGGTGTTGCTGTTGATCAAGCATCACTTTAATTTTTGATTAAAATAAAGACCGTATAGGGTAAAATCTATGCGGTCTTTTTTTCGTTTTAAGGAAAATAATGCTAAAATTTTGGATTGTAATCTTTACACTATTTTTGACCGCTTGTACGAGTCTGCCCTCAGTTAAAACATTACCGACTCAAACGAAAAATATTCGGCTATTTAAAGTAGAAAGTAGGGGGCAAGCAAATTTATTATCAGTACAGTTTGAAGCCAACCAATGGCGTTGGGTACAAACCGACCCGCTAGGTTCGCCTAAAGCGAGAGTAGTATTAGATAAAAATGGCTGGAAAAATGATGGATTTATCATGCCGAATCAGCAAGCTAAACAGCTTTTTACGGCGATTGCAGTTGCACTTAATCCTAATAATCCGCCCTTTGAGCTAAATAAAAACTGGCGGATTGAGCAAAATGGTATGCATTTTAATATTATGCTTCCTGATGGTTCGGAATGGAAAGTGAATGAACTATAATAATTAAATACGGATAGAAAGAAGAACATGATGAAATTATTCTTATCTCGTCCTGCTGTGATGAGTGCCTTAGGAGATGATCTCAATACTCACTTAGATGTGTTGCTGAACAATAAGCCATCGCCTCTTGCCGCCACAGATATACCTTATTCTGTACATGGCATTATTGGCCAAGAGAAAATGCTGGGCGAAGTAAAAGTGACGCTACGTGAGTTTCCTGCTGAGTTACCAGCAGAACATCGCAGCCGCAATAATCAACTGTTATGGCATGTATTGGCACAAATCGAACCGCAAATTGAGCAAGTGATTGCTCGCTTCGGTAAGCAACGTGTTGCGGTGGTTATGGGAACTTCAACCACCGGCGTAGATGAGAATATTCCAGTTTTCCAATATGCAGCGGAACATAACGATTGGTCCGGTAAACCATTCTGGCAGCAGCAACAATATTTTTCCGCTCCAGCAGACTTTGTTGCCTACCAATATGGTGTGCAAAGTGCTAGTTATGGCATCTCAACCGCCTGTACTTCAGGAGCAAGAGCATTGATTTCTGCGGCTCGCTTATTAAAAGCCAATCTTTGTGATGCGGTGATTTGTGGTGGCGTAGATACGTTATCTCCATTGACCATTAGCGGTTTTAGCTCATTGGAAGTCCTTTCGGATCAGCGCACCAATCCGCTTTCTGCTAATCGTAATGGCATTAATATCGGTGAAGCGGCTACGGCATTTATTATGACCAGAGAAGCCATTGATGAACATCGAATTGAGCTACTTGGCTATGGTGCAAGCAGCGATGCTTATCATATGTCTAGCCCACATCCTGAAGGTATCGGCGCGATTTCTGCTTTTGAAAATGCGTTAAAATCAGCCGCACTTTCAGCAAATCAAATAGGCTGGATTAACTTGCATGGTACGGGGACGGTACATAATGATCAAATGGAAACGCTTGCGGTTGCAAAAGTTTTTGGAAATCAGACCGCTTGTACCACAACTAAGCCTTACACCGGACACACGCTCGGTGCGGCAGGTGCATTAGAAGCTGCCATTTTATGGGCGGTGATTAGCCGAACTTATAATCCGCAAGGTATTTTACCTCCACAACTTTGGGACGGTATGCGAGATGAAAGTTTGCCTGAAATTCTCATTACCGATGAACATAGCCGCTGGCTACCAGGCAGACGCCTTGGTGCGAGCAGTTCCTTCGCATTTGGCGGCAATAATGCAGTGCTGATTTTAGGAGAAAGTGAATAATGGACTTTACACTGCCGATTGAAAATGTTGCGCCATTAGTGCCACAAAGTGGTGAGATGGTACTCATCGATCGTGTTATCGACTTTGGTGAAGACTTCTTAACTGGCGAAGCAGAAATTCGCTCAAACCATATCTTACTCAACGCGGGAAAACTGCAAACTTTTGCTGGCATTGAAATTATGGCACAGGGGATTGCCGCGTGGGCGGGAATTCAAGCGAGAAAACGCAACGAACCGGTAAGATTAGGTTACTTGTTAGGCACGAGAAAACTTTATATTACGCAACCTGAGATTGCAGTTGGTAGTCAATTAATGATTGAAATTAAAATGTCTATTCAAGATGCAACGGGTTTTGGTGTCTTTGATTGTCGGCTTATCGACAAAGCAACTCACCAAACATTACTGTCAGGCGCATTAAATGTGTTCAGCCCAAAAGACGGCAAAATTCAGAAATAAAGTTGATACGATAAATTTAACATAGGGGTGGGTCCTGTGCCCGCTCGAATAGAAACAGAATTTTATGGGCGGGCACAGGACCTGCCCCTACGGAAATAGAAATGTCAGATAAAACAGTCCTTATTACTGGTTCAAGCCGTGGCATTGGTAAAGCGATTGCATTGAAATTAGCACAGTCAGGTTTTGATATTGTGGTGCATTGTCGTTCACGTATTGAGGAAGCAGAAGCTGTGGCGGAGGCAGTGCAAAAGTGCGGTCAAAATGCACGAATTTTACAATTCGATGTGAGTAATCGTGAAGAATGCCGAGCAAAATTGGAAGCGGATGTGGAAGCAAACGGAGCTTACTACGGTGTGGTATTAAATGCAGGTTTAACCCGTGATAATGCGTTCCCAGCATTAAGTGATGATGATTGGGATAGCGTACTTCGCACCAATTTAGACGGTTTTTATAATGTACTTCATCCTGTGATGATGCCAATGATCCGCCGTCGTAAAGCGGGACGAATTGTTTGTATTACTTCTGTGTCTGGTATTATCGGCAACCGTGGACAAGTAAACTACAGTGCCTCAAAGGCTGGTTTAATCGGTGCGGCAAAAGCGTTAGCCGTGGAATTAGCGAAACGCAAAATCACCGTAAACTGCGTAGCCCCAGGCTTGATCGACACGGAAATTTTAGATGAAAATCTACCGCTTGAACAAATTCTTAAAGTGATCCCAATGGAGCGAATGGGCAACCCAGAGGAAGTTGCGCATGCTGTAGATTTCCTAATGGACGAAAAAGCGTCTTACATCACCCGCCAAGTGATTGGCGTTAATGGTGGATTGTGTTAGAAACGAAATATATGAATTGTAGGGATGGGTCCTGTGCCCGTCCGAAAAAATGGAAATATTATGCAAACAAAACGAGTAGTTATCACAGGTATTGGTGCCGTAACCGCTTTTGGGCGAACCTGGTCTGAAATCAAAGCGGCTTTTCAGCGCAAAGAAAATGCCGTACAAAATATGGGCTGGCAGGATAAATATCCTGAATTGGAAGCTCAATTAGGTGCACCTGTGCCAAATTATGCACCACCAAGTCATTGGAATCGTAAGCAACTTCGCAGTATGGGGCGTGTTTCACAGTTATGTGTAGATGCTGCTGAGCAAGCTTTAACAAATGCAGGTTTGCTAAAAGATGGAGAAATTTCACCGCTTGTTCTTAATGGCAATATGGGTGTTGCAAGTGGTTCTAGCACTGGTTCGACTGTAGATGTGCGAGATATGGCAGAATTACTGATGACAGGTAAATCTGATACCTTCAATGCCAGCACCTATGTTCGAGCGATGCCTCACACCACTACGGCAAATATCGGTATTTTCTTCGGCTTGCAAGGGCGAATTATCCCCACGTCAAGTGCTTGCTCATCAGGCTCACAGGGCATTGGTTATGCCTATGAGGCGATTAAATACGGTATGATCCCCATGATGTTAGCTGGCGGTGGCGAAGAATTTTGCCCGTCTGAGGTGTATGTTTTCGACAGCCTTTATGCGGCAAGTCGTAACAACGATAATCCGAAAGGTACTCCTCGCCCTTATGATAAGGAGCGTGATGGTTTAGTCATTGGCGAAGGGGCGGGCATTTTCGTATTAGAAGAACTAGAACACGCTCTAGCACGTGGTGCAAACATTATTGCAGAGATAGTGGGTTACGGTGCAAATAGTGATGGCAGCCACGTTACCCAACCCCAAGCCAGCACAATGCAATGCTGTATGGAAATCGCCTTAAAAGACGCAGGTATTGAGCCTTCACAAATTGGTTATGTGAATGGACACGGCACAGCAACGGAAAAAGGCGACATTGCTGAAACCCAAGCTACCTCAGCCGTGTTTGGCAACCGAGTAGCGATTAGCTCACAAAAAAGTTACCTTGGGCATACGCTCGGTGCGTGCGGTGCATTAGAAAGTTGGTTCAGCATTGAAATGATGCGAGACGGTTGGTTTGCACCAACGCTCAATCTTGAAAATGTGGACGAACGCTGTGGAGACTTAGATTATATTCGAGGCGATGGTAAAGCTATTCAAACCGATTATGTGATGAATAACAACTTCGCTTTTGGTGGCGTGAATACTTCCCTTATTTTTAAACGTTGGACAGGGTGCTAATGGCGAAAAAAATTCTTTTAGTCAGTTATTCACAAACAGGGCAACTTACTCGCTTGGCGGAAAGTTTTGTAAAACCATTGCAAAATCAACCGCACTTTTCCGTTGAACATTGCCAACTTCAACCGCAAACCGCTTACGGCTTTCCGTGGCGGTTTCTGCCGTTTTTTAATACCTTTCCTGAAACGGTACATTTACAACCAGCCCCCATTCAGCCAGTACAATTTGCCAGTGAAAAGTACGACTTAGTCATCATCGCTTACACGGTCTGGTTTCTCTCGCCAAGCCAACCGATTACCGCTTTTTTGCAATCGGATTCGGCGAAAAAAATTCTGCAAGACACCCCTGTGATCACGCTGATTGGCTGCCGTAATATGTGGCTACAAGCTCAAGAAAAAATGAAAAAACTGCTTGCCGATTGTAGAGCGAACCTGATTGGCAACGTAGTAAAAGTGGATCAATCAAACGACTGGGCGAGCTTTATTACCACGCCACTTTGGATGATGACGGGCAAGAAAAAAGTGGGTAATTTACCGAGTGCAGGGATTGCGGAAAGTGAAATCCAAGATGCTTCTCGCTTTGGTGAAAAACTTTTGCAAACTTTTAATGAAAATCGACCGCTTGATCAGACCATTTTCCAAGGAATGGGCGCAGTGAAAATTGATGAAAAATTGATGATGAGCGAAAAAGTCGGGGCAAGAAGTTTCCATATTTGGGGCAAATTGCTGATAAAGTGCGGTCAAATTTCCCCAAGTTTACGCAAGTTCATTTTATGTTTTTATATTGTGTTTCTAGTGGCAATGATTTTAACTGTTGTACCGATTTCATCGGTGATAAAACGTTTACTTAAACCGTTGTTACAAAAGAAATTGGATGAGCAGAAAAAATATTATGCTCAACTTTCTGGAGAATAATATGTAGGGGCAGGTCTTGTGCCTGCCCGAGAATATTTGATAAAACAGACGGGTACAGGACCTGTCCCTACAATGAATTCGAATAAAATGCAAAACGTCTATATCAATAAAATTTCTGCGTTCTTACCTAATGCTCCCGTTTCAAACGATGAAATGGAAGCGGTACTTGGTATGGTGGGGGAAACACCGTCTCGAGTGCGTAAAATGATCCTACGTTCAAACGGTATTCAGCAACGTTATTATGCGATTGATCCAAAAACTCGCCAAGCGACACATACCAGCACTGAACTTGCGGTGCAAGCGGTCAAAAACTTAGGGATTTCTGCAAGTGAATTTACCAGTCTTGCGGTAGGCACGTCTTACCCAGACCAAATTTTGCCAGGGCAAGGCGTAATGGTACACGGCTTGCTTGAAAATGCTCCGCCAATGGAAGTGATGTCAATGTCTGGTGTCTGTGCAGCGGGTATGGCGGCGATGAAACACGCTTTCAATGCGGTTCGTACAGGGGAACACCAATGTGCGGTAGCGGTAGCCTCCGAATGTGCCTCTGCGATTATGCGTAGTGAAAATTTCAAGGCGGAAGCCGACAGCAAATTGCTTGAAAATGCGAGACCAGAAATCGGTTTTGAAAAAGATTTCTTGCGTTGGATGTTATCGGACGGTGCAGGGGCAGTGGCACTTTCCAATCAACCGAATGTGAAAGGTTTGAGTTTCAAAATTGACTGGATTGAATTGGTTTCTTTCGCCAATGAAATGCCTGTGTGTATGTACGCAGGTGGCGATGTGCAAGATGGTAAATTTGTGAGCTGGAAATCCGTCTCGCAAGCGGAGCGTGACGCACAAAGTTTTATGGCAATTAAGCAAGATGTGAAATTACTGAACGAAAACATCGTACGTTGCACTGTGGAAAATGCTCTCAAGCGGTTGATTTCAAAATATAATTTGCAAGCAGAAAATATTGACTATTTCTTACCGCACTATTCATCAGGTTTCTTCCGAGACCGCTTGTTAGATGGCTTACGTAATATCAATTTTGAAATTCCGCAAGAAAAATGGTTCACCAACCTGACTTATTGCGGCAACACAGGTTCTGCTTCGATTTACATTATTTTGGAAGAATTTGTCCGCACTTTCCCACTCAAATCAGGGCAAAAAGTGCTGTGTTATGTGCCAGAAAGTGGGCGTTTTTCAAGTTGTTTTATGTTGTTAGAAGTGATAACGAAATAAATGATTTGTAGGGGCGGGGCCTGTGCCCGCCCGAATATCAACGAGAGTTTACGGACGGGCACAGGACCCGCCCCTACGAGCAATATATGGAAATTAAAGACATTCCCCAAGACGACAGCAAAATTTTCCAAGGACAGCGTAAAGTGATTTACGCCACCCGCAACGGCAAATTTGAAGCAGGCACTAGCACAGGCTGGCAAGCGGAAGAATTTGCCACCGAACAAGCCGTGGACGAACTCAACCAATTGACTGAACAGGCACTACAAGCAGTCAAAAATGGCGAAAAATCGGTTATTTACTACCTAATGTACAAAAACCGCTACGACCTACAAACCCTCTCCCAAGCCACCGGCTTCTGGCAATGGCAAATCAAACGGCATTTTAGACCGGAGGTTTTTGCAAGGTTGAATGAGAAAGTGTTGGAGAAATATTCAATGGTTTTCCCATTGAATATGGATGAGTAGAAAATTAAGGAGTTGATATGAAGGATGAGATTTTACCTAGAAATTTTCAGGAAATTATTAATACGGGAGATATTAATTTACTCCAAGATGTTTTTCAGGAATGTGATATTAATGCTTTTTCTGATTATATAACAAGGAAACCAGCATTGTCATATCGCAACATTCCTATTTTATTTGCACAATGGCTCATTGAAAATGGCGCTGATGTTAATGCAACAACTAATGAGGATATGACACCATTACACTATCAAACGATGTATCTATCTGATGTAGATATATTAGATTTATTGATTGCTAATGGCGCTGATATTCACGCTCTTGATCGCCATAAAAATACACCGTTACATTATGCTTTAAATCCAGTAAAGGCAGAATTATTACTAAAGCACGGTGCTAATCCTACGCAAGAAAATTTATATGGAGAAATGCCTTTAGAAGCCATTTTTTCTCGTTGTGGAGGGTATCCAGCTATCTGTGATTTATCAGAATCATCTGAACTTCTTATACAAAATAAAAACGTTATAACAGAGGATATGGTAAATATAGCCAATGAAATTTGTATAGATGCTGAAAGGTATAAAAACTATTTTGATGAAAAAGATTTGTTAAATGTCGAAAAAAGTATTCTTTTATTACGTAAATTATTTGATGTAACTCCTGTGTTAGACCCAAAACATTTTAATAACTTACCCAAAGTTATTGTTCTTAATGGGAAAACACATTCGGAGAAATATAATGAGTTGTGGCATTTATTGGTGCCTAAAAAAGGAGCTGCAAGCACTGTTCAAGGTGAAATTATTAGGATTGTCAGCAGAGTTAGTGATGAAATTAATTGTAATGGTGGTATGAATTGGGATAAACATTATAAGCAAATGTTAGATTTTTTAATTAAAACGTTTAAAACAGGAAATAGCTTAAACAAAGAAGATATTCTATTTTGTAGAGAAATTAAGAAAGAATTGAATGCAACTAAAAATTGTGAACAAGATAAATTAGAACATTTATCTTTATTGGCTGTTATGTGGGTTATGAATAACCCAAGCTTAATTCAATTAACTAATGTGACATATTCTCGATGACTAGATTTACCCACCAACACACCGCCCATTGCGAAAGTGGTGTGATGTCCACGCTGTTGAAATCGCACGGGGTGGATTTTAACGAAGCGATGGTTTTCGGGCTGGCTTCGGCTCTGATGTTTGTCTATCTGCCGATTATCAAAGTCAGCGGAATGCCGTTGATTTCTTACCGTATGCCACCGAAGCACATTATCAAAAAAGTGTCGAAATTGCTGAAAGTGCGGTTGAAAATGCAGAAGTTTTCTAATGAAATGGCAGGGCAAATGGCATTAGATCAGGCATTGCAGAACGGAAAATTAGTCGGTTTGCAGACATCGGTTTTTTGGTTGCCTTATTTTCCGCCTGAAATGCGTTTCCACTTTAATGCACATAATTTATTGGTGTATGGCAAAGCGCAAGATGAGTATTTAATTAGCGATCCCGTGTTTGAAACCGTGCAACGCTGTGCAGTGCAAGATTTGCAAAAAGCCCGTTTTGCTAAAGGTGCATTGGCGGCAAAAGGGCTAATGTATTATTTCGAGCAAACACCTGATTTTTCGCAAATTGACTTGCCTACGTTGGTTCGCAAGGCAATCCGTAAACAAGCGAAACAAATGCTTGCGCCGCTGTTTTTTGTTGGCGTGAAAGGCATTCGCACTGTGGCAAAATCTATCGAAAATCTCGCTGTTTGCAAAAAAGGCGAAAAATATAACCGCTTGTATCTTGGGCATATCGTGAGAATGCAAGAAGAAATCGGCACAGGTGGCGCGGGTTTCCGTTATCTCTATGCTTATTTCTTAGAACAAGCCTCCGAAATTTGCAATGAACCTAAATTTAAACAAGCTTCCCAACAAATGACTGAAATCGGCGACCAATGGCGAGAGTTTGCCACCCTGTGCGTAAAACAATGCCGCAAGCCGAGTGCGGAAGGATATAAAGAAGTAGCGGAGTTTTTAAGGGGGATTGCGGAGAGGGAAGAAGAATTATGGAGAATGTTGAAATAATTGTAGGGGCGGGTCCTGTGCCCGCCCGAAATAATTGCCGAAACAGATATGAATAAACAACATTTACCACGTCGTAAAATTATCCGTTTACAACATTATGATTATTCCGAAAATGGATTATATTTCATCACTATTTGCGTGCAAGATCGTTTATGTTTATTCGGCAAGATTCTGAATGAGAAAATGGAATTAAATCCTGCTGGTAAAATGGTTGAGACTTGTTATTTGGAATTGGAACAATATTTTCCTACAGTAAAATGTTTGGATTATGTGATTATGCCTAATCATATCCATTTTATTCTTCAGCTTGAAAATGCTATACATCTACCTCGTTATTCATTATTTGATGTGATTCAACGTTTTAAATCTCGAACGAATGTTGAATATATTAAAAATGTGAAACAAAAGAATTGGCAGCCTTTTAATAAGAGGTTATGGCAACGTAGTTATTATGAACATATTGTGCGAGATGAAAAAGATTATTTGATAATTGCGGAATATATTGAGCATAACCCGTTACATTGGGCGTTGGATAAATTGTATATAGCAGAATAATTTCGGGCGGGCACAGGACCCGCCCCTACGGAAGATTAATGATTGAAATAAATAACCTAAACCACCAATACCCCAACGCTCAAACACAGGCGTTACGCAATGTGAACTTACACATCCCCCAAGGCTCTGCCATTGGTTTACTCGGTCCAAATGGGGCGGGTAAAACGACCTTGATGTCGTTACTCGCTGGCTTGCAGTCGGTACAGCAAGGCGAGATTTTATTTGAAGGCGTGCCGTTTGAGAAATTGTCGAAACAGCAACGTCATCAGATTTCATTAGTGCCGCAGGATTTTGCCTTTTATCCGCTTTTAACGGTATGGGAAAATCTGAAATTCTTCGCCGCACTTTATGACATTTCCGATAAAAATTGGCTGTTTGAATTGTTGGAAAAAACGGGGCTGACAACTCATAAATCCAAACTAGCAAAACACCTTTCGGGTGGTTTGAAACGCCGTTTAAATTTTGCCATTGGTTTGATTAATCGCCCGAAAGTGATTTTTTTGGACGAAATCACGGTGGGGATTGATCCGCAATCTCGCCAGTTTATTCTCAATAGCGTGGCGGAGCTGACTAAACAAGGGGTAACGGTGATTTATACATCGCATTACTTGCAAGAAATTGAGCAACTTTGTTCACAGTTAGTGCTGCTAAATGAAGGGAAATTGATTTATCAAGGCGATTTGCAAGAAATTATCGGTAATCAACCGCTTGAGAAGTTTTATTTGGATTTTTTAGATAAGCAGGTAGGAACAAGGTGCTAATTGCTTCGATTTTTAAAGAACTTCGCTTATTAAGTCGTGATTTACACGGTGTGGCAGTGCTGTTTATTATGCCGATTTTGTTTATGTTGATTATGTCAGCGGCATTGAGTAATGAGAATGAACTCAGCCAAGATGCGCCGATAGTCTTATTAGCTGAACCGAACAATCCGTTAAATGAAGCATTTTTTCAGAAATTGAAAGCGGAAAAGCTTAATATTCAACAGGCGGATATTGCAGAGCTGGCAAGGTATCAAGCTGCATTACAAGCGGGCGAATTTGAGTTATTAATTGCAAATATCAACCAAAAATCGACCGCACTTTCAGATGAAAAAACGTTAGCGTTGTGGCTTAATCCAAGTGTTGATCGTGGTTGGCTATTAGGTGTGAAAGGTGTGTTACAAAAACATTACACCCAATTGCGTTTAGATCAATATATGGCGGACAATAAGATTACGCTAAAAAATAATAAACAGAAGCAAATCAAAGAGATAGAGAAAAAGGTTAATCAGGATTTAGATAAAAAATTTGCTCAAATTAATGACTATCTTGCGAAAGATTTGTGGCAAGAAATCTATCTGAACCGCCAAGGTAAGGAAGTTGCAAAACCTAACTCGGTACAACATAGTGTGCCTGCGTGGCTGATTTTCGGGATGTTTTTTATTATGATTCCGCTTTCTAATGTAATGGCGATGGAGCGACAAACCAATACCATTACTAGGTTACGAATGGCAAGAGCCTCCGCATTTAAACTGATTGTAGCGAAGTTGATTCCTTATTTCTTGATTAACCAACTGCAATTTGTCGGAATGGTATCATTAGGCTATTTTGTCTTGCCTCGCTTTGAAATGCCTGCTTTTTCACTGATTGGCGAGTGGTGGCACTATACGGTATTAGCGATGGCGGTGAGTTTGTCTGCGCTTGGTTATGGGCTATTTATTAGTGTAGTGGCTCGTACTACCGAACACGCTGTGGTGTTAGGTGGTGGCGGTATTATCATTATGGCGGCGATTGGTGGCATTATGGTGCCAACTTATGTCATGCCAGAAATTATGCAAACTATCGCCGAGTTTTCGCCAATGGGCTGGGCGTTAAGCGGTTTCCAAAATCTATTGTTGAACCAATATGAATTACCGCAAATTGCAAATTATTTGACAAAATTGACCGCTTTTGGTGTTGTGATGATCGGGCTTGCCGCCTTGATTTATCAGAGACAATTAAGAACGCAGGTAAGATTTTAATACTGAATTTCTGTTATTATATGAAATAAGGAGTTAATACAGAGCTGTTATTATGAAAACCGAATCCCAAATCGAACAAAATCTCATCAATAAACTTCGAGATTTGAAATACGTTTACCGCGAGGACATTCGCGATAAAAAAACGTTAGAAGATAATTTCCGTGAAAAATTCGAAGCCTTGAATCGGGTGAAGCTGACCGATTCGGAGTTTGCGCGTTTGCGGGACGGTATTATCACTTCTGATGTTTTTGCGGCGGCGAAAACGTTGCGTGAGCGCAATACGTTTATGCGGGAAGACAGTACGCCGTTGCAGTATACCTTAGTGAATATTAAAGACTGGTGTAAAAACGATTTTGAAGTCATCAACCAACTGCGTATCAATACAAATAACAGCTACCATCGTTATGATGTGATTCTGTTGATCAACGGCGTACCTGTAGTGCAAATCGAGCTGAAAACATTGCAAATTACGCCGCGTAAGGCGATGGAACAAATTATTGAATATAAAAATGATGTCGGTAACGGCTATACCAATTCTTTGCTTTGTTTTATGCAGCTTTTTATCGTCAGCAATGAGCGAAACACCTACTATTTTTCCAATAATCATCAGCAGCATTTTAATTTTAATGCCAATGAAAATTTCTTGCCAATTTATCAGCTTGCCGATGAATCCAATAAAAAAATTGTTCATTTACACAGCTTTGCCGAAGCCTTTTTAGAAAAATGTACTTTAGGTCGAATGATTAGCCGTTATATGGTGTTGGTAGCCAGTGAGCAAAAGCTACTTGTAATGCGTCCGTATCAGATTTATGCGGTAAAAGCCATAGTGGACTGTATTCATCAACATCGTGGTAACGGTTATATTTGGCACACGACGGGCAGTGGTAAAACATTAACATCTTTTAAAGCCTCTACGTTGTTAAAGGATAATCCAGATATTGATAAATGTTTGTTTGTCGTAGATCGCAAGGATCTTGACCGCCAGACCCGTGAGGAATTTAATAAATTTCAGGAAGGGTGTGTAGAAGAAAATACCAATACGGAAACGTTGGTGCAACGTTTGCTTTCTGACGATTACAGCGATAAGGTTATTGTCACCACCATTCAGAAATTAGGGTTGGCATTAAACGGCAAGAACGGGCAAAAAACTAAGCAATCTTCTTATAAAGCACAGTTAGAATCTCTACGCAATAAACGGGTTGTGTTCATTTTTGACGAATGTCACCGTTCTCAATTCGGTGATAATCATAAGGCAATTCGAGAATTTTTCCCGAATGCACAATTATTCGGCTTCACCGGTACGCCGATTTTTGACGAAAATGCAACCTATAAAAAAATTGACGGAACGGAAGCAAGCTATAAAACGACGGAATCCGTATTTGAAAAGCAACTACACGCTTATACGATCACCAATGCCATTGATGACGAGAACGTGTTGAAATTCCATATAGACTATTTTAAACCTGAAGAAGGTAAAAGAGCGAAAGCAGGTGATAGCATTTCCCGTCAGGCTGTTGCGGAATCTATTTTGGAAAAGCACGATGTAGCAACAGATTCGCGTCGTTTTAATGCCATTTTAGCCACATCTTCCATTGATAATGCTATTGAATATTACGAGCTGTTTAAAACGCTTCAACAGAATAAATTGGCGGAAAGTGATGATTATCAGCCGCTAAATATAGCCTGTGTATTTTCGCCACCTGCCGAAGGCAATAAAGATATTCAGCAAATTCAAGAAGATTTGCCACAGGAGCAACAAGACAATCAAGAAGCACCTGATGAAAAGAAAGCCGCGTTAAAAACCATTATTGCCGATTACAATCAACAATACGGCACGAATTTCAGCATCGGCGAATTTGACGGTTATTATCAGGATGTACAACAACGAATAAAAGATCAGAAATATAATAATCAGGATTATCCGCATAAAAACAAAATCGATATTACGATTGTGGTGGATATGTTACTGACGGGATTTGATTCTAAATATTTAAATACGCTGTATGTCGATAAAAACCTGAAACATCACGGACTGATTCAAGCCTTTTCACGCACTAATCGCGTACTAAACGGTTCCAAGCCGTATGGTAATATTTTAGATTTTCGCGGACAGGAAGCGTCGGTAGATGAAGCCATTGCAATGTTCTCCGGTTCTGATAAGGAAAAGGCACAGGAAATTTGGTTGGTGGATCCTGCCGAAATTGTCATTAACAAGCTCAAAAGTGCGGTCGAAAATTTAAATGATTTTATGCAATCACAAGGTTTAAGTTGTGAAGCGCATGAAGTGCCTAACTTAAAAGGCGATTCAGCACGGAGTGCATTTATCAACTATTTCAAAGAAGTGCAACGTTTCAAAACCCAACTCGGGCAATATACGGATTTAACCGAAGCACAAAAAGAAACCATTGAAGCCGTAATGCCGGAAGACGAACAGCGGGCATTTAAAGGGGCTTATTTGGATTTGGCGGTTCGTTTAAAAGCGCAGCAAGAGGATAATAAACTTTCCCAACAATTACCGTCAGAAGTAGAACAGTTGGACTTTGAGTTTGTTTTATTTGCCTCCGCTTTGATTGATTACGACTACATCATGCGTTTAATCGCCCGTAGTACGCAGAAAACGAAAAAACAGCAGATGACACGTGATCAATTGGTGAATTTAGTGTCATCCAGTGCCAACCTGATAGACGAACGCGATGACATTATTCGCTATATTGACAACCTGCAAGCGGGCGTACCGTTAAGCGAGCAAGAAGTGCGGGACGGTTACCGCCGATTCCGATCTGCAAAATTGGACGAAAATTTGACCGCTTGCGCAGTGAAGCACGGCATTGAGCAGGCATCTTTACAAGCCTTTATCGACCGTATCTTGAATCGAATGATTTTTGACGGCGAACAGCTCAGTGATTTATTGGCACCGCTCAATTTAAAATGGCGCGAACGTACGCAAAAAGAATTAGCGTTAATGGAAGATTTGGTTCCGCTACTGAAAAAAATGGCGGAAGGACGCGAAATTTCAGGGTTGAATGCATATGAGTAAGAACCTAAGGACTCATCAATGATTGATTTAACACAACAAGAAGCCGATGCTTTATTAACATTGAAAAAATATTATTTTGAAACGGATATTCTCCAATTCCCTGATTTAGGTGGAACTTTAAGATTAGTTTTACATTCGTTGGATAAACGGGAAGAATTTAATTTGGATATAACCCGAGGGAAAATCTCTTTAGCGAAAAATACCTTCCAAACCAGAGCGAGAAAAGCCATTGTTTTGGTTAGATTAGATATTTTAGGTCCTCCACATCGTAATCCTGATGGAGAAGAAGTGGAATGTCCGCATATTCATTTATATCGGGAAGGGTTCGGCGACAAATGGGCGTATCCGTTGCCTAATGAGTTAAAAGGTATTGGAGATATGTATGAATTATTAGACAAATTTATGGATTATTGCCATATTATCGGCAAGCCGACGATTGAAAGAGGGTTATTCACGTGATAAATGAAATTCAAAGATTGATTGATCAATATACCCTTTGGTTAAAAGACAAAACGGTATTACGTGAAATTAACGAAGACTGGATCGAAATAACAACGCCGCATTTAGATCGTCACAACGATTGTTTGCAATTTTATATCCGTAAAGAAAATAACGGCTATGTATTAAGTGATGACGGCTATATTATTAACGATCTTATCAGCTCAGGTTGTGCATTGGACACCCCTAAGCGAAGAGAACTACTAAAAACAACATTGGCAGGTTTTGGTGTACAACTCAACGGCGACGAATTATTACTAAAAGCGACACCTGACAATTTTTCCCTCAAGAAACATAATTTTTTACAGGCAATGTTGGCGGTAAACGATCTTTTCTTTTTGGCGTCGCCTTACGTTTCCAGTCTGTTTTATGAAGATGTCACACAATGGCTTGATTTGGCGGATATTCGTTATACGCCGAAAGTGAAATTTACAGGCAAAAGCGGTTATGACCATATGTTTGATTTTATTGTGCCGAAATCCCGCAAACAGCCGGAACGCATTATTCAAGCCATCAATAGTCCGAAAAAAGATGCTGCCGAAGCGATGGTGTTTAAATGGTTGGATACCAAAGACGTGAGACCAGCCGAGGCGCAACTGTTTGCTTTTTTAAATGACAGTGCGAATGATGTATCGCATTCTGTGATTGATGCTTTTAAGAATTATGATTTAACCCCTGTGCTGTGGTCACAGCGTGAAGAAGTTCGAGAGTTATTAGTAGCTTAATATGAAAAATAAAGTAAATGTGCCTGAGTTGAGGTTTCCTGAGTTTCAAGGGGATTGGGAAATAAAATCATTAAGTTCTATAGGTTTATTTATTCGAGGTATAACGTATTCATCAGATGATGTTTGCCAAAAAGGATTGTTGGTTTTACGTTCTAGTAATATACAAAATGAGACTTTGATATTAGATAAAGATTTGGTTTTTATTAACAAAGAAGTTCCCTCAGATTTACTTGTAAAGAAAGGGGATGTTGTAATCTGTATGTCTAATGGTAGTAAGATTTTGGTAGGAAAAAATGCAGAATACAAAGGGGACTATCCAGATCTTTTTACTATTGGTGCGTTTTGTTCAATTTTTAGAACAAAATCTGAATATGCAAGGCTGATTTTCAAAACAGAAAATTATAAAAACTTTGTAGAAATGTCTATAAGCGGTGGAAATATAAATAATCTAAGACATTCTGCTCTAGAAAAATTTTATTTTCCTATACCTTTAAATACATTAGAACAACAAAAAATCGCCGATTGTCTTTCTTCTCTTGATGATTTAATCACAGCACAAACGGAAAAAATCACCACGTTACAAACCTATAAAAAAGGCTTAATGCAACAGCTTTTTCCGCAAGAAAGGGAAAGTGTGCCGAAGTTGAGGTTTAGGGAGTTTGAGGGAGATGGAGAGTGGGAGAAAAAAATACTTAGTCAGATTGCAACTATAAATCCATCTAAAGAAAAATTTGATGATGATATGCTAGTTAGTTTCGTACCAATGGCTTCCGTATCAGAAAATGGATATTTGGAAAATTATAAAGTTAAAACTTTCCAAGAAGTCAAAAAAGGATTCACATATTTCCAGAATGAAGACATTATTTTTTCCAAAATTACACCTTGTTTTGAAAATGGTAAAGCAGCTCTTCTTTACGGATTAAAAAATGGAGTTGGATTTGGTAGTACGGAATTTCATGTAATTCGTATGAATAAAAATATTTGTTCTCCAAATTTTTTATTTTCCTATTTGTATAGTGAAAAGTTAATACGAGATGGAAAATTATCTATGACGGGTTCAGCAGGACAACAGCGTGTACCTGTGAAATTTTTTGAGGATTATCAAGTGAATTTACCATCTCTTAAAGAACAACAAAAAATTGCCGATTGCATATCTTCTCTAGATGAACAAATTGCAAAAAATAATGAAAAATTGACCGCTCTTTTAGCGCATAAGAAAGGATTAATGCAGAAATTATTTCCTGCCGTTGATGAGGCAAATTAAATGAGTAATGAATTGGCTTTTTCCGATTTACATCAGGTTGCACAGCATTTACGTGAAAAATTAGAAGAGAAAAAATACATTGTGTTGTTTGCCTATAACGGCACAGGGAAAACTCGGTTATCCATGGCGTTTAAAAATCTCGGGCGTCACGGTGATGAGCGTGACACCTTGTATTTCAATGCGTTTACCGAGGATCTGTTTTCTTGGAATAACGATTTAGAGCGGGATGAAAAGCGGGTGTTGTGCATTAATCAGAATTCCCGTTTTTTTGATGGATTATGGGAACTGGAAATGGAAAACCGCATTCGTCCGCTATTGCAACGTTATGCGGATTTTGATTTTCAGATCAACACGGTGGACTGGACGATTCACTTCTCTCGGGATAATCCAACCGAGGAGGGGACTGAACGGTTTGAAGATATTAAAATTTCGCGCGGTGAGGAGAATATCTTTATTTGGTGCTTTTTCCTTGCCGTCGCACAACTGGCAATTGATCAAGAAGACGGCTCGCCTTATCAATGGGTAAAATATATTTATGTAGATGATCCGATTTCCTCTTTAGATGATAATAATGTCATTGCCGTTGCCGGTCATTTGGCACAATTGCTGAAAAACCAAACGGGAAAAATAAAAACGGTCATTTCTTCGCATCATGCCTTATTTTTTAATGTAGTTTGGAATGAATTAAACGAAAAGAAAAAGCACTTACAGCCCTATTTTCTCAGTTGCAATAAAAGCACGCAAAATTATGTGTTACGTTATACTGGAGATACCCCATTTTTCCATCATGTTGCCTTGCTGAAACAACTGTATGAAGCGGCTGAAACGGGCAAGTTGTTTACCTATCATTTCAATATATTGAGAAGTATTTTAGAAAAAACCGCAACTTTCCACGGCTTTAAGAATTTTTCCGCCTGTATTCAACAGCAAGACGACGACCCTGACGGCGTGGTTTATGCCCGAATAGTGAATGTGCTCAGTCATGGCAACTATTCATTGTATGAACCGCAGGAAATGTTGGAAGAAAACAAACAGTATTTCAAGCAGATACTGACGAATTTTATGCGCAATTATCGGTTTAACCCAGAATTGTTTTCGACAGAAAATGAGAAATCGAATATAAAGTGATTATTTAAAAATAGAAACGATAAATCTATTGAGTTTCGATCATTTTCGTGGCGTCACGAAGATAGTGGGTATTTACACAGTGAATGCTAACTTTTAAATAAACGATAGCTTAAAATTAAGGCATTCCCTATTTTAAGTTCCTTAACAAAACGGTAAAAAAATGACTGAACAACAACTCAACCAACTTGGCGATACGCTTTGGAAAATTGCCGATAAACTGCGCGGGGCAATGAATGCCGACGATTTCCGCGACTATATGCTCTCATTCCTATTTTTGCGTTATCTCTCCGATAATTATGAAGCCGCAGCACAAAAAGAGCTGGGAGCCGATTATCCAAAAACAGAAGCGGAAGATAAACGCACACCGCTTTCTGTTTGGTATGCTGAAAACGCAGAGGATATAGAAGCATTTGAAAAGCAAATGCGGCGTAAAGTCCATTATGTCATTCAGCCGTCGTATTTATGGAGCCATATTGCGGAGCTTGCCCGCACGCAAGATAAGGAATTGCTTGAAACGTTGGAAAGTGGATTTAAATATATTGAAAACGAATCTTTTGACAGTACATTCCAAGGGCTTTTTTCTGAAATTAATCTGAATTCAGAAAAACTGGGGAAAAATTATTTGGATCGAAATGCAAAATTATGCGGCATTATCAGCAAAATTGCCGAAGGCATTGCAAAATTTTCAACTAACAGCGATATTTTAGGTGATGCTTATGAATATTTAATCGGACAATTTGCCGCAGGTTCGGGCAAAAAAGCGGGCGAATTTTATACACCACAACCGATTTCCACTATTTTGTCGGAGATTGTGACCTTAGACGGGCAAGATCCGGCAAGCGGCAAAAAGAAAAAGCTGGAGAAAGTGCTGGATTTTGCTTGCGGCTCAGGTTCGCTGTTACTTAATGTGCGTAAACAGCTCGGCACACACGGTATCGGCAAAATCTACGGACAAGAGAAAAACATCACCACTTACAACTTAGCCCGTATGAATATGCTGTTACACGGCGTGAAAGATTCCGAATTTGAAATCCATCACGGCGATTCATTATTAAACGATTGGGATATTTTGAAAGAAAAGAATCCTGCCAAGAAATTAGAATTCGAAGCGATTGTCGCTAATCCACCTTTTAGTTATCGCTGGGAGCCGACGGAAACACTGGCGGAAGATTTTCGTTTTAAAAACTACGGCTTGGCACCGAAGTCAGCCGCAGATTTCGCTTTTTTATTGCACGGTTTCCATTTTTTAAGCGATCAAGGCACTATGGCAATTATTCTGCCGCACGGCGTGCTATTCCGTGGCGGCGCGGAAGAGCGTATTCGTACAAAGCTGTTGGAAGACGGTAATATTGATACGGTAATCGGGCTTCCCGCTAATTTATTCTTTTCAACAGGCATTCCCGTGTGCATTTTAGTGCTGAAAAAATGCAAAAAGCCTGACGATGTATTATTTATCAATGCAGCGGAATATTTTGAAAAAGGAAAGCGACAAAATCGTTTAACTCAAGAACATATTGATAAGATCGTCGATACGTATCAATTTCGTAAGGAAGAAGAGCGATACTCCCGCTGTGTCTCAATGGAAGAAATTGAGAAAAACGACTATAACTTGAATATTTCAAGATACGTCAGTACAGCGAAACCAGAAGAGAAAATTGATTTGCTTAAAGTGAATCAGGAATTGATTGAGCTAGAAAAACAAATTGAACAGGCAACAGAAAAACACAATCAGTTCTTGAAAGAACTTGGGTTGCCATTGCTTCTTTGATGAGAAAAATATGAAATATACATTTACCTTAGAACCTAATTTACTCGAATTAGAACTGAAAAAATTAATCGTAAACGAATCCGAAAAAGACGAGTTTGAACCGCAAGATATTGCGGATAACGAGCCACTTTTTGGTGAGCAAAGTCGTATCCAGTTAGATTCGCTCGATGCTTTGCAAATCGCAGTGGTGTTGCAAGCGCATTTTAAAGTTCGTTTACAGGGCGATAGAATGGTGCGTAAGCATATGATGAATGTTGCCGATTTAGCTAAATTTATTCGGGATTCGCATCAATAATGGCGGTTTATATCAATGCAAGCGGTCGAATTTCTGCAAAAAATTGCAAAAATCGAACCGCACTACAATTAGGGCAATCGATTGAATTGCCCTATTTTTCGGCTTTTGATTCTGCATTATTAAGCTTGCCGGCACTTTATGCATTACTTGAACATCAATTAGAGCAATGTCTTTCAAGTGCAGGCTGGGCAATCTCTGAATTAGCTGAAATACCAATTTTACTAGGTTCAACAGCCTATACGATTGCTGATTGCGAATATCGCTTTGCTACTCATCAAGCGTTAGCCAGTGAACCGAACATCACGATAATTGGTGATTATCTCCAACAAAAATATGGAGCAAAAGTCTTTAACTTTGCTACCTCTTGCACCTCTTCTGCGCAGGCGATTGGTTATGCGGCAAAAATGATTGAACAAGGCAAATGCCAGAAAGTGCTGGTATTAGGTTTTGAAATGTTTAATCGTTTAACCTTTGAGCATTTTCAGTCGATGGGTTTGCTGGCACAAAGTGCAGTGGAAAAAGGCATTATTTTAGGCGAAGGTATTGGCTGTGTGGCTTTGAGCAATCAGGAGTCCGACTGCCGAATTTTAGCTGTTGCAAGCCTGACTGATCATTTCAGCTTAACCAATAATAGCGAGCAAAGTTTAGTACGCTTAATTGACAAAGTGTTACAAAAATCCGAGCGCTTGCCAGCAGAAATCAATGCCATTAAACCACATTTTGTCGGAGGAGACTTTGATGAAATTGAGCAAGCGATTTTGCAAAAAATTGTGCCGAATCGACCGTACTTCCTCCCCAAAAAAGAGCTGGGGCATACGCTAGGCGCAAGTGGCGCATTGGAAACTGCATGGCTGTTAGAACAGTTGCAAAAAAATACTGAAAATAGACCGCTTACCGTGTTGAATTATTTCCTTGGTTTTGGTGGCAGTAACATTGGGTGGATATTGCAATGGAAGTAATTGCAGAATTTCAAGTAACGGAACAATTAGATGATAAAACCTTGCGTCAACGTTTGAAAGAATTGGGCGTAGATGCTCGTCGCTTAAGCCGCTTTACACAATTGGCTTTGCTCGGTGCTTTAAACTTACGTGAATTTGTAAATGGAGAAAGTGCGGTTTATTTAGGATCGAATTTCAATTCACCGAGTAAATTCTACAAAATGTTCAATAATTTATTACAAGAACATTTACCAAGCCCATTGGATTTTATGGCAAATATCAATAATGCCGCGGTTTTTCAAATTGTGCAAAGTTTAGATTTACAAGGTGCAGGAATTTTTCTTGCACTGGAAAAACATGAAATTACTAAATTATTCGATTTAGCGGAATTAGATCTTGCACCAAACCAAACGGCCTTGATTGGTTGGGTACTAGAACATTCTCAACAATATCAGCAAGATGAAAGTTGTTGGTGGGTGGTGAGAGGCATATAAGCACTCTTTGTGATATTGGTTGATAATTAAATTTCGTGTAAACTAATATAAATATTGAACTATATTGAGGGTTTATTTATGAAAAAATTAGCATTAACAGCATTTTCTCTACTTGTTTTAACCGCTTGTACGAATAATTTCCCTACAACTGATGCGGTAGAAAAGCGTGCGGATTTAAACAAACTATGTATTAAAGAAGCTGCAAAACCTCGCTTAGCGTCTTTTGTACCAAGTCTTGTAAAAAGCTTAAAGGCTAAAGGTATTGAAAGTGAAGTTCATATCAATTCAATTCCACAAGAGTCGTGTAAATATATGTTGAATTATGCGTTAAATGAACGCCGTGATTTAGTATTACGCGCCACAGTAAGAGTGAGCGAATTAGATGGTTCGGATTATGATGAAATTGGTGAGGTTGTTTATAAACAACGTAGCAAAGAAGAACAATCCGCATCAAAATCGAATGGTGTTCAAGGTCAGACAGACCGTATTGTTGCTGAGCTGTTCAAACATTATTAATTTACTATGACAGACCATTGTGAATTTACATTTAATATTTCAGCATGGAATGTTGTAGCTAATAAACAACTTTCCATTGCTGATTGGCAACTAGGTGAGGCGCATTGGGTTAAAAATGCAAAAAATTGGGAAGATTTTATCCCTAAATTAGCGTTTTTACCGGCAATTAAACGCCGTCGTTTAAGTGATTCAGCTCGGCTTTTCTTTGAGGCTGCTTGGGAGCTATTACCGTCGGAACAGGCAAATATTCCGGTTGTATATGCTTCAAACAATAGTGAAATTAACCGTAGTTTTGGTTTGTGGCATACGCTATTACAAGATGGTGATGTTTCACCTACCTCATTTAGTTTATCGGTACATAATGCATTAGTCGGACAATGGTCTGAATTTCGTCAAGTGACGGCTGAGACCATATCTATTACTGCTTCGCAAGACAACTTAGAGTCCGCTTTGTTAGAAGCTTATTTGCTCTTGAATGACGGAGCAGACCGTGTGCTCGTTGTTGTGGCGGAAAGCCCATTATTAGAAAACTATAATGCACAGCCGATTGAACGTCAGCCTTTTGCATATGCACTAGCATTGGTAGTCACAAAAGGTGAGCAATATCAGCTGAGTTTGGTTGCAAAAGATAGCGTGAATACGACCGCTTGTTTAGCAAAAGATAATGCTTTAACGTGGGTTCAAAACCATTATACGAATAGTGTGCAATGGCAAACTAAAAGTACAAATGGAAAGGTATGGCAATGGCGAAAAAATTAGACTGGCTGCGTCGATTCTTAGGGACGATGTTGGGTTTTGTGTTATTTGGCGTATTAGGAATCAGTTATAGAATTATTCTTTCTCCTTATGTTAAATACGTGAAAAACGGTGATTTGTCTCATGTTTTGCAAGCTCGCTGTTCAGTGGGGAAAATTTGGGCATTCTTTGTCAAATATCTAGTTGCCGTCGGTGTTCTTGAAGTGGAATATCATGGTTTCGAACGACTTGGACGTAAAGGTCAATTAATTGTTGCTAATCATCCTTCTCTATTGGACGTGGTGTTAATCTTTTCAAAAGAAAGCCGTTTAAACTGTATCGTAAAAAAAGATTTGCTTGATAATCCGGTCATGGTTGATCCTATTATTGCATGTGGTTTTTTGCCTAATTCCGAAAGTGAAGAAGTATTAGAAAAAAGCCATCAGATTTTACAAGAAGAGTCGTTATTGCTTTTCCCTGAAGGTACTAGAACAGGTTGGGATGGTGTAGTTAATTTGCATAGAGGTGCCGTATCTATCGGCTTACGTAGCGCAGAAGTAATTACTCCGATTATAATTAAAATGTCTCCGCCGAATTTAAAAAAAGGTCAACCTTGGTATAAGATTCCTTCGCAGAAAATTCGTTATCAATTAACGGTTGCCGAAGATATTGATCCGAAAGCGTTATTAGCGGAAAAACCATTGCCTATCGCTTCTCGTCGGTTGAAAAAACAATTAGAAGATTTATTTAATTCACATACTCATACAATTTAAGGACAGAAAATGGAACTTGAACTGCAATTAAAACAATTAATTATCGATAGCCTTGGTCTTGAAGATATGAGCGTAGAGGATATTGAAACGGATGCTCCACTTTTCGGTGATGATGGGTTGGGTTTAGATTCAGTAGACGCACTTGAACTTGGTTTAGCGGTACAAAAAACTTTTGGATTACAACTAGATAGCGAAAAGCAGAATTTACGCAATCACTTTGAAAGTGTTGCGACATTAGCAACATTTATTCGCTCGATTAAGGGGTAAATAATGACTGAACAAGAAATTCAAACATTATTGGTAAATGCGTTGGAAACTTTGTTTGAAGTTGATCCGAAGAGCATTACGCCGGAAACAAACTTATATGAAGATTTAGAAATCGATAGTATTGATGCGATTGACTTAATTGATCATATTAAACGTGAAACAGGACATAAATTACAAGCCGAAGATTTTCGTAATGTTCGTACCGTTGCCGATGTGGTGCAGGCGGTTGTGAAAATCAGCCAAAAAGGCGAAGAATAGTATTTATCTCTTCACGAATGAATTACTCATCAACAGAGCTTATTGCTCAACATCCTACTTGGTATTATGCCGATTTTGAACAGCGTGTTTGGCAAATTGCGACAGCACTTCAAAAGCAACAAATTCATACGGTTGCACTTTGGTTTGAAGATGGAGCAAAACTTGCTTGCACGCTGTTAGCATGCTGGCATGCAAATGTTCGTACCTTATTCCTTCCTAATTTTACTGAAGCTAGTATAGCTTGGGCGAATCAGCTGGTTGATATTTGGCTTACCGATGTTTCGATTACGCTTGAAAAAGCGAGGCATTTTGATGAATTCGCTAACCAACTTGAGTTGCTGAAAAGTGAGAAAAAGCGACCGCTTGCTGACTTTATTGCTGATACTCAACTTTTGCTGAAAACCTCTGGCAGTACCGGTCAGCCTAAAACGATTGTAAAAACGGCTGGACAACTATGGAAAAATGCTCAAGTCTGTGCACAAGCATTTGAATTTGAATCCGGTAATCAAATTACTGCGGTTTGTACCGTGAGTATTCAGCATCTATATGGGTTAATTTGTCAAATTATGATGCCGTTGGTATTAGGTTGGCAGATTGGACGTAAACAACAGTTCTTTCCTGAAAACGTGGCTCAAGCTTGTCGTCAAACGGAAAAAACAGTGCTGATTAGTAGCCCTACAATGTTGGCAAGCATTGATTGGTTGCGTTTATCTTTTCCCTCGCTTAGCGAAATTGTCTCGGCGGGAGGTGTACTGACGTCAGGTGTGGCAGACACGATTTTTAATTCAACGGGTTTTCATGTCACTGATTTCTATGGAACTACTGAAGCGGGAGCGATAGCGTTTAAGAAAGACTCTTCTCTTTGGCAGCCAATGCCAACTGCAAAAGTCGGGATTGATGAGCGTTCTACATTATGGATTGAAGCCGATTGGTTAGAAGGGCGTGAGCAGTGTGAGGATGTAGTTGAATTTTCAAATCAACAATTTGCTATTTTAGGGCGTATTGATCGTATTATTAAGCTGGGTGACAAGCGAATTTCATTAGCAAGCATTGAGCAAAATTTACAACGACATATGGCAGTTTCGGACTGTTATATTGGTAAACATCCTTTGCAAAATCGTTTAGTCGCTTGGGTAGCGCTTTCTTCGCAAGGGATACAGTTATACAAGCAGAACCGAAAAATATTGGTTGCAACTTTAAAGCAGCATTTATCAATAACACAAGAAAAAGTTGCCTTGCCTCGTTTTTGGCGATTTACCGATAAACTGCCACGTAATAGCCAATCAAAAATCAGCAAAATGGCGTTTGAACAAATTTGTACGGCAGAACAGCTCGATCAGTTTGGAGTGTTATGCGGGTAGTCAATATTGTAACTCATTGTTTATTAAGCATATTTAGCATTGCTTATCCACTATTATGGTGGTTATCACCAGAGATGGATTGGTTAACTTATATGCCGTTTAGCCTTGCATTCTTATGGTTCTTTCAAGGGATGCAAGCGGTCGGTTTTCAGCGTTTTTTTGCATTTTTTATGTCTATCATGTTGGGGGTGGTCGGTATAAGTCGAGGCTTAGATTGGATGTATTGGTATCCTGTGGCGATTAATATTTTTATGTTGATGATCTTTGGTAGTAGTTTATGGGCAAAACAGACGGTCATCGAAAAATTCGCTCGCTTACAAGATCCTAATTTACCTGCTGAGGCAATAGCTTATACCCGCAAAGTAACCCAAGTTTGGTGTGCGGTGTTTATCTTAAATATTACGGTAACGGTATTGCTGATTTGTCTTAAGCGAGTTGATGCTTGGGCGATTTATACCGGTGTGATTGCCTATATTATTATGGCAATCGTCATGGTGGGAGAATGGCTGATTCGTCCGAAACATAACAGAACATTTTAATTTTATGAATAAAAATCCTATTGCATTAAATCCTATTTGGCTCAGTGGTGATTTCTTCCAGCGAGTAACACAAATTTCACAGCAATTCCAACAAGATAATGTGAGGTCTGTTGGCTTATGGTTAGAAGATGCCGCCCAATTTGCTTGCGTCTTATTAGCTTGTTTCCGTGCCGATGTGAAGGTGTTATTGCCCCCTAACTTGTTGGACGAAAATCAGATCTGGCTACAACAAAATGCCGATATCCTATTTGATGACATTCGTTTCCAAAGCTATGGGCATTTACAAAAAGTTGTGGATTTTTTACCGCTTGTAGATTGGCAATGCCAGACAGAAGTTTGGTTAAAAACCTCAGGCAGTAGCGGTGAGGCAAAGATTTTAAAGAAAACCGCTTCACTTTTATGGCAAGAGGCAATTGAGGTCGGCAAGTTTTTACCTTTCCAACAAAGTGGTACCCATACAATCGGTAGTGTAAGCATTCAGCATTTTTATGGTTTGACGTATCGAGTTTTGATTCCACTTTGGCATTGCTTGGAAGGACGAGCATGGACAATAGGTCGTGAGCAATTAGTTTATCCCGAATATTTATTGGCGGAAAGTAAGCAGAGTTCGCAGTGTTTATGGATCACGAGCCCAGCTTTACTTTCTCGTTTAAATTTGGCATTACCTCATTTAGCGGAACAACATGTTGTTGGCGTTATTTCGTCCGGTGGTGCGTTAGACGAGCAACTTGCTGAACAAGTTCAGACGGCAATGCGTTGTCCCGTATTAGAGGGCTATGGCAGTACGGAAACAGGTTGTATCGCTTTTCGTCAGCCTTATCAGCACTGGAAGCCTTTGCAAGATGTGCATTTAGGTACAAATGAGCAGCAAGCGTTATGGGTTGAATCTAGACGTACGCAAGGGAGAGAGCAAACAGCAGATGCCGTGGAATTTTTTGGTGATGGATTTGAATTATTAGGACGTCTAGATCGCATTGTTAAATTGGGTGATAAAAGAGTGTCATTAGTGAAAATTGAACAGGATTTATTAAAGCACTCATGGGTTGCTGATGCTTATGTCGCACAACACCCTGAGAAACAGCGAGCGGTAGCATGGTTGGCATTGAGTGATGAGGGCATTGATTGTTTACGTGAGAATGGCCGTAAATATTTGACGGATCATTTGAAACAAGCGCTTGCTATGACACAAGAAAAATTTGCTTTGCCACGTTATTGGCGTTTAACTGACAAGTTACCTCGCAATGCTCAATCTAAAATCTTGCGCCAAGATTTCGAGTCTGTTTGTCACAACAATATCTGTGATCCAATCTGGTTGCATACGATTGAACAAGACAATTCTCTTGAATTAATAGGAAAAGTGCCACTAGATTTGCATTATTTTAAAGGGCATTTTGCAAATTTTCCGTTGGTACCGGGAGTAATTGAGTTGCAATGGGTAATAGAACAACTCCCTCGCTTATTACAGAGAGAAATTGAAATTGAGCGAGTGGATAATTTGAAATTCCAACAGTTTTTACGTCCGCATGATGACTTACATTTAACACTTAATTGGGATGTTGTAAAACAGCGGGTAAAATTTCAGTTGAAAGGTAACGGTGAGATTTGTGCAAGCGGTCTAATTATCGAGAAAAAATGCGGAGCATAGCCATGGCAGTGAAATCTAACATTGTTGCATTAATACCTCATTACAATCACGTTAATACGATTGCGAAGGTCATTGAGCAATTGCTAGGGTTTGGTTTGCCAGTATTAGTTGTAGATGACGGTTCGAATGATGCTCAGCAACAAATATTGAAACAGATAACTCAACAGCCAAATGTATCCGTCGTATTTCGCTCACAGAATGGGGGAAAAGGTGCGGCAGTTAAAACAGGGTTACAATGGGCTTATCAGCAAGGTTTTACGCATGCAATACAAGTCGATGCGGACGGGCAACACAATTTAGCTGATATTGAAGCAATGGTGGAAATATCTAAGCAACATTCAACAGCGCTTATTTGTGGTAAACCGATTTATGGTATTGATGCGCCTAGAGCACGTTTGTACGGACGTAAAATCACTAATTTCTGGATTGCGATAAATACCTTATCAACTCAGATTGAAGACGGAATGTGCGGTTTTCGTTTGTATCCTTTAGCGTTAGTTGCGCCTATTCTTACTCAAGAAAAACTAGGTGATCGAATGGATTTTGATATTGAAATTCTTGTACATTGCCAGTGGCGTAAGATACCAATGATTTGGGTAGAAACTCCCGTAAAATATGATGAAGATGGCGTATCTCATTTTAGAGGTTGGGCTGATAATTGGCTGATTAGTAAAATGCATGCCCGATTGTTTTTCGGGATGTTGGGTCGAGTGTTTACGGGGAAATTTTAATGACGGTTACTCGAAAGAATCAGCGACACTGGGCAAATCAGCAAGAGCGAGGAACCCATTTTTTTCTAATGCTAACTCGCCTCATTGTGCAATATTGTCCACTTTGGCTAATCCGCTTTTTTACTTTTTGGGTCGTGTTGTATTTTTATTTAACCTCAAGTAAAACTCGCCGATATATTGCAGAATATCAGCAAAATCTGACTGCTTATTTCCCTCAAGTGAGATTAAAAGGAGCGACTATTTTTCGTCAATTTCTTGCTTTTGGAGAGGCTATTACAGACCGATTTGCCGTTTGGCAACATCAAATACATTATGCGGATTTAGTGATTGATGATAGCGAAAATCTCTATGCAGAGATTGATGCCGGCGGAAGAGGGCAAATATTAATTTGTTCTCATTTCGGTAATATTGAAATTTGTCGAGCTTTACTTAATAACGGCCATCATCCGAATTTTAAACTCAACGCACTGGTTCATAGCAAACATGCTGAAGCGTTTAACCAAGCATTAGTTGATGCAGGAGCAGATGAATTACCTCTGATTCAGGTAGAAGATTTAGATGCGCACATAATGTTGGAGTTGAGTGAGCGGATTGAGCGTGGCGAATGGATCGCTATCGCAGCTGATCGTGTGCCTGTAAGAGGTGGTAAGACCCAAACAGTTAATTTTTTAGGTAAGTTGGCTGAATTTCCAGAAGGAGCATGGTTATTAGCGAGTTTGTTGAAAGCACCGATTAATACGATTTTTAGTTTAAAAGAAAATGGCAAATATTGTTTGAAGCTTCGGCATTTTTCTTCGCCTATTAAAGGAAGAGGAAAGATCCGTCAGCAGCAGATTCAACGAGCTATGCAAGATTATGCAGATTTATTAGCGAATGAATGTGCAAAAAATCCATATTTATGGTTTAATTTTTATGATTTTTGGCAACAAAAATAGTGTATGCAGTATGGGTTCATATAGGAGAACAACATGAAATTAGTGAAAGTAGCAGGTGTAGTAAGTACCGCATTAATTATGGCAGCGTGTGCCCCTCGTAATACAACACATTACTATTCTATTCAGGAAGCGTTAAATTCACCGCAAGCAAAAGAAGTGCTTGATCCAAGTGTAAAACTTTATTTCGGAAAAGCGGCTCCCGGGAAGGCTATTCGTAAGGGGATCACGACAAATCCAAAAACGAACGCGCTTAATAAAAGCGATTTAGAAGCTTGCCAATGGGCGTTCTTGTCCGCAGTTAAAAAATTCCAGGAACGAGCAAAGAAAGAAGGTGCGACTAAAGTGGGTAATTTAGTGAGTTATTACAAGAAGAATGAGTATAAAAGTACCTCACAATTTGAATGTCATGCAGGACGTAGTATTGCAGGCGTAGCGTTAAAAGGCGACATTGTGAAATAAATTTTGTAAAATGTGCGGCAATTGACCGCACTTTTTATATCTATGAGAATGAAAAAACATATTTATTGTAAGCATCAATCTGAGTATGAGATTCAGTTCTTTGATGTAGATTCAATGAACATTATGTGGCATGGACATTATGTGAAATATCTGGAAATGGCTCGTTGTGCCTTTTTGGAAGAAATTAATTATACCTATGATGTTATGCGTCAAAATGGTTTTGCCTATCCGATCGTGGCACTGGATTTAAAATATGTCAAACCGGCACTCTTTCGCCAAAAAATTAGAGTGGAACTTGCATTAATTGAATATGAAAGTTGTATTCGTTTTGATTATATTATTGTTGATGCGCTAACGGGCGAAAAGTTAACGAAAGGTTCAACGACACAAATGGCAATAGAGATTGAGAGTCGAGAAACACAATTTGAAACACCGTTATCATGGCGAGGTGCTGTGCAAAATTTTGAGGGTTTTCGACCGCTTGTAGGGGAATGTTAATGAAAAAATATTTGCTTTTATTTTTACTTTTCTTTAGTCCGCTTTCATGGGGTTTCTCTCAAACTGAGCTGATTCGACAATTACAAAAACCTCAATCTGTACAAGGTGATTTTATCCAGCAGCGCTTTTTAAAATCTCTAGCTAAACCGATAGTCGCAACAGGAAAATTTACCTTAGTGGCACAAAAAGGACTGCTCTGGCAAATGGAGAAACCTTTTATGAGCCAAATGAAAGTTACCTCTCAAGGGATCTCTCAATGGAACGGTTCAACTTGGGTGGCTAATTCGAGTGTGGGACAAGTAGAGCAAATCCAATTATTTTTAGGGTTGCTTAGCGGCGATATATCTGCATTATCAAGCCAATTTGATTTAAGTCTTACCGGAACCGCTTCAAATTGGCAGTTATCGCTCAAACCAAACAGTTTATTGATGCAACAAATTTTCGAAAAAATTACTCTTGAAGGCGGTAATGTTGTGAGTTCGATCGAATTGAAAGAAAAACAAGGTGATCGAACAGTTATTCAGTTTAGCAAACATCAGCTGAACCAGCCGCTCACAGAAAGTATTTTATCAGCCCTACAATAAGTAAAATTTATGCAAAAAATGACCGCTTACCGCATATCATATGCGGTATTTTTATTCGTGATTTTCACATTATTTAGCATACAAAAATTAACCTCAGAATGGTTTGAGACTGATTTGCGATCACTTTTGCCCCAAACTCAGAAGTGGTCAAGTATCCAAATGGAAGCGGATCGCCAGCAAGAGCAACAACTCAATAGGCAAGTTATTGCGCTTATTGGACATAAGGACGCTAAACAAGCATTTTTACTTGCTACGGAGATTAGTTCACAATGGCAAAAAAGCGGTTTATTTCAGCAAGTTTTTGTTAAAACAGAACCTAGCCTTAATCAACTTCAAGAAGAAATCCAATTATTGAAATGGGCGGTATTGCCAAAAGAAATTAGATTGCAATTATTAGAATCGCCACAAGCCTATTTTCAAACGTATGCTGAGCAAATCGTTAATCCGTTTAAGCAAAGCCAGTTGGTTCCGTTCGAACAAGATTGGTTGGGTGTAGGGCGGTTTGTTTTACCTCAAGCTCAGCAACTGTCTAAGATGCGTTGGAATGCTGAAACAGGCATGATTTTTACGGAAAGTCAGTCCAAAACCTGGGTTCTATTGCGAGCTGAACTAAAGCAGTCCGATTTATTAAATGCTGAACAATCCTTACCAATGTTATTAGCGGAGAATCGTCAAACTGCGATAGCACTACAAGCAGAATTAAAAGTTACAGGTACATCACTATTTGCAGCAGTAGCCAAACAACAGGCAGAAACTGAAAGCACATTAATGAGTGGCCTTGGGGTCAGCTTAACCCTTATTTTATTAATCGCTGTCTTTCGTTCGTGGCGGGTGTTATCACTTTTTATGCCTATTTTGATTGGTATGGCGACAGGAGTCGTTGCTACGGTCTTTATGTTAGGAAAAATTCATTTGCTAACACTTGTCATCGGTACCAGCTTAGTTGGCGTACTGATTGACTTTCCGCTACATTGGTTAGCTTCTTCATTATCTGTTCGCAATTGGCAAGCAGAACAAGCGATGAAAGATCATAAAGTGACTTTCTTAATTAGTTTAATGGTTACTTTATTTGGTTATGGTTTACTTTGGTTCACTGATTTACCAATCCTCAAACAAACGGCCCTTTTCTCTGCAGTAGCACTGGTGGCGGCAATTATCGCAACAATATTATTTTTACCACCCATGTTTGCGAGTGTGGATTTTTCTCACCGACCTCGTTTTCCGATTGATAACATTAAATTGCCGAGAATATTGGAACATAAAGGTATAAAAATATTACTCTGCTTACTCATAATCGTTGGTGTATTTCGTTCTAAATGGCAGGACGATATTCGTCAATGGGTTGCAATGCCAAATGAAATGTTACAAGAAGCACAACAAATTAGTGAATTAACTGGGATTGATTTAGGAAGCCAGTATTTCCTTATTGTTGCGGATAACGATGAACAATTATTAGGTAAAGCAGAAGTGCTATCACGGCAACTTACTGCATTAGGTCAGTCTCATCAAGCATTGAGTCAATGGCTTAATTCCGAGCAAGAACAGCAACAATTCCAGTTGCAATTGAGTGCAAAAATTCAACCGCTTGCATATCAACCGCTAATTGAATTGGGAGTGGAGAGCGAGGAAATAATACAATCTATTCATCAATTACAAAGACAATCGCCGGTTTCTTTACAGCAAGCCTTAAATACAACTTTGGGACAAGGGTGGAAAACACTCTATCTTGGTAAATTGAATTCGAATCAAGTTGCAACTTTAATTAAAATTAAACAGATAAAGAATGCTGAAAATTTATCTGCATTGGCAAATAACAAAGATATCTTTTGGCAAGATAAACGTACTTACTTAAATCAGGCATTTCAGCAGACACGGAATGATGCCGCTTTATTAAAAGGTATATCGTTTTTACTTGCAGGCGTAGCGTTGTGGCGTTTATTCGGACGAAAATCGACAGTGACAATATTAGTACCTCCTATCATAGCGGTTATAGTAACGGTTGCAACATTCGGTTGGCTCTCCTTACCAATCACGTTATTTACGATGTTCGGTTTATTGTTGGTTTCCGCAATTGGCATTGATTATACGGTTTATATGCAATATTCAGCTGAAAATTTAGCTACAAAAATAACTGCGATTTTGTTAGCAGCGACAACAACCATGATTTCTTTCTGTCTGTTGGCGTTTAGTACCACACCTGCAGTAGCAAGTTTCGGCTTAAGTGTGAGTATTGGTCTTGGTATATGTGTCGGTATTATTTTTATGCAAAAATAAAGTATACTTTAGTGAATCCAAATAAATTCCACTTTACACGTTTAAAAAATCAGCGTAGAATTCCTAACCTATTTTGCATTATCGCAAATATTGATGGTGCTTGCCTATCAAGCCCCGTCCAAGACCGTAGGTGAAATGATGTTAATCATCTCTTAATTTGGCCTACGTAGATGGTGAACAGACAGACTTTTCTGCTTCTGGACACCTTAGGCTCAGAAGATTGCTACTTGCAATGCAAGCGGTGAGTTTTTTGAGGTTTTTTGTAAATTCCACTTTAGTGGAGTGTATCAGGAGCTAAAACCAATGGCATTAAATCTTCAAGACAAACAAGCGATTGTTGCTGAAGTAAACGAAGCTGCCAAAGGTGCCCTTTCAGCTGTTGTTGCGGATTCTCGCGGCGTAACAGTTGAGAAAATGACTGAGTTACGTAAATCTGCTCGTGAAGCTGGTGTAACAATGCGTGTTGTACGTAATACTTTATTACGTCGTGCGGTTGAAGGCACAGAATTCGAGTGCTTAAAAGATACGTTTACCGGTCCGACTCTTATCGCATTCTCTCACGAACACCCGGGCGCAGCAGCTCGTTTATTCGCTGAATTTGCGAAAACAAACAAAGAGTTTGAACTTAAAGGTGCAGCCTTTGAAGGTAAAGTACAAGATGTAGAATTCTTAGCTACATTACCAACTTACGAAGAAGCAATTGCACGTTTAATGGGCACAATGAAAGAAGCTGCGGCAGGCAAACTTGTTCGCACTCTTGCGGCATTACGCGACAAATTACAAGAAGCTGCATAATTTTTTGCAGAAAACTTCTTAACTCGTTTAACAACTTATTTACTTTAGGAATTGATTGTCATGTCATTAACTAACGAACAAATCATTGAAGCGATCGCTTCTAAATCAGTATCAGAAATCGTTGAATTAATCGCAGCGATGGAAGAAAAATTCGGTGTTTCAGCTGCAGCAGCAGTAGCGGCAGCAGCTCCAGCAGCAGCGGCAGCAGAAGAAAAAACTGAGTTTGATGTAATCCTTGCAGAAGCAGGCGCAAACAAAGTTGCAGTAATCAAAGCAGTACGTGGTGCAACAGGTTTAGGCTTAAAAGAAGCTAAAGACTTAGTTGAATCTGCACCAGCAGCATTAAAAGAAGGCATCTCTAAACCAGAAGCTGAAGCACTTAAAAAAGAATTAGAAGAAGCTGGCGCGAAAGTAGAAATCAAATAATTTTTGATTTAACTTTTCCAGAACTTCAAGTTCAACAAAACCCCGATGGAAACATCGGGGTTTTTGCGTTTTAGAGATATGTTTAATTACTTAAATTGATAAGTATGTAATGATTTGATATGATTTTATCAATTTTTAATTTAAAAGGTTTATTTTTGATAAAATGTTGTCACTTTATGATGATGTAGATACGCAAAAGTTACTTGCGGAATATCTTAAAAAGAAACGTAAGCAAGCAAAATTATCTCGTAAAAAACTCGCAGAGAGATCAGCAGTACCGGAAGCAACTATTCGCCATTTTGAAACAACTTACCAAATCTCGTTACGCCAATTTTTAGCATTATGGTTAGTATTAGATAAAATGGATCGGTTGGTCGAATTAACTAAAGAGTATCCTCAGTTACCCAGAACAATAGCGGAGGTATTACGTGGTTAAAATTATGCCAACGAAACAACTTACCGTTTATCGAACATTAATGGATGGTAGGAAAATCCGAGTAGGTGAGCTTGCAGAAAATAAACAAGGGATTTTTTTTGCTTACGATACGAATTATTTATCCAACTATCCAAATCTTTCCCCTTTTAAATTAGAAAAAACTACAGCGTTGCAACTTGCCCCTGTTTCACCTCACGATGGCTTGCACGGTGTATTTGCAGATAGTTTACCTGACGGTTGGGGATTACTATTACAAGATCGTTTTTTCGAAGCAAATCAGCTAAATTTGTATCAAATATCACCGCTTGATCGCCTTGCTTTTGTTGGTGATACAGGTATTGGTGCTTTATCCTTTGAGCCGGTCAATCATCAATCTCAATATGAAGAAGAAACAAATTTGTTTGAGCTAGGCAGAAATGCACAGCAAATTTTTGAAGGTCGAACAGATGAGGTATTACAAACACTTTTACAAGCGGGAAGTTCCGGAGGAGCAAGACCAAAGGCACAGATTTTTATGTCAGAGGCTAACCCACAAATTTGTAGAACTCAAGCCTTGCCCGAAGATGATGCTTGGATTGTGAAATTTACAGCGAAATCTTTACCTCTCAAACATGAAGAAGGATTACTGGAGGTGGTATACCTTTCAATGGCACAAAAGGCTGGGTTAAAACCGGTTAAATGGAAATTATTGGAACAAGGGCAATTTTATTGGCTTGCGGTAAAACGTTTTGATTACGTTTCCGGATCTTTTGGGAGAGTACATACGCATACATTATGCGGTTTACTTGATGCGAGTTATCGAATGCCCTCGATTGATTATTTCGGACTGATCAAAGCAACGAAAGTATTATGTCAATCTCGAGTGGCAAGCCAATTACAATTTTGTCGCGCAATGTTTAATTTATTTAGTTTGAACCAAGATGATCACTCAAAAAACTGGTCATTCGTACAAGATGAACAGGGAGCATGGCAACCGTCTTTAGCGTATGATATTACCTATAGTCCACTTAGGCACGGTCAGCATTCGATGGGATTTAGGCAATATGGTAAAGCTCCGCCACTAAATATTATTCAAGAGCTAGCAGAAGTGGCAGGCTTTAATCATTGGAATGAGGCGAAAACAGCTATTCAAGAAGTCGTGGAGAGTATCGCTGATTTTTCAGAAATCGCTAAAACATTTCCGATCACTCAGCAGACGGTAACAAAAATTCAACGACATTTAGATTTAGCTTGGCAAGAAAATAAGCTGCTTTGTAGTTAAGTAAACCCCGATGGAAACATCGGGGTTTTTGCATTTTTAGAAGTTAAAAAGCTATAAATGTTTGCGCATTAATTAATCAATTTTTCTAGGAGTATACTCCTAGATGCTTTAGCTTTACAGCTAAAGCAATCCCCTTTGCCAAACTAAAATTCTTTTGTATGGAGGAAAATGAGACTTTTTATATTACGTTTGATGAGCGTTTACTAGACTATTTGAAAAATAGCGATGCTCAAACACATTTTGTCAGTTTTGTAGAAGTAGAGAATGAAGTTGATATTCCTACGGCATTGTCCATGAAAATTAAGAAATCTGATCGCCATCAAATTTCTTCAAAGCCATTTAAAATTAAATCTTATTCTGAAGAAGTAAATACATAGGAAAACAACCATGAAATTTAGAAATGTATTAATTGTTATATTATCAGCAATTGTCACTATGGGGAGTACAGAAGCTAAGAAATTATCGGAAGCGTATATTGAAGAGATGTCTAAGCAATTAACAGATGCTAGTGAACGGGGGGACTATAATCAATTTATTAAAATTGCGGAAGATGTAATTAAAGATACTGATGGAGAAATTCAAGAAATTTTACTTAAAGGCACTTTGTATAATTTATATCAAGGTAAGTGTGGTGAGAATGTGCTTAGTAATGGCTTCCCTTATTTTTACAAACCTAGTGATGAGAATAGAGCTAAATGTTTAGCTGTATTAAATAAAGAGAAAACGATTAATACATTAGAAGAGTTAGTAGAAGATTTAGAAGAATTTATAGCGGCTAATAAAGGTTCTCAGGAACAAATAGTTTGGGCATATACTCAGCTTGTATATTCTGCAGAAACGTTAGAACGAATATATTCTGGTGAAGATTCTTCTCGATCGGAACGATATAGAAAAATTAAAGAAGAATATGAAGATTTAAGAAAGTAAATTCTAGGTCTTTCAGATTTCTAGCTAAAACATCCCCTTTGTCAAAAATAAAATTCTTTTATATGGAGTAAAAAATGAATGAACTAGAAAAACTCAAATTTGATGCTCAAGAGAAGTTGCAACAAATTGAAGCATTTAAGTTTGAATTATTAGGTTTTCTAAATGATTGGGAATCAAAAATCCGACTTTATTTGACTAAAAATCCCATAGAGCGTACAGAACAAGATTTTTGTTCTTTAATAGAGGCGATTGAAAACCGAGATGGTTTTCTTTCAATTTATCTTAATATTCTGGAGAAAAGTTTTGCTACTACTCCAGCTCCTACAAGTTATGAGGAATATCTCAAAATGGCTTTGGAGGATTATAATTTTGACTGGCGTATGAGATAGTGATGAGGTAGAAGGATGAAATTAAAATCTCACTTATGTTTTATTGCATTATTAGGAGTAAGTATTTCTTAACTTTGGGCTGCGCCAACTCAAGAGATGTTAGATAAGGCAGAGAATGGGAATGATCCCAGCTCAATGATGTTTGTTGCAATAGAATATTGTAAAGATGGCAATATTGAAAAGGCATTCTATTGGAAAGAACGTGAAGCTAGCATGGGAGCAGCTAGAGGTCACGTAGTTAATTTCTTAGATGTAGGAAATGGGTTTAGATATGGACTTTGTGAAAAATTTTCTAGATTTAATCCCAATTATGATAAAGCTTTGGAATTCTATTTAAAAGCCTATAATTATTGGAATAGTTCTAAAGAATGGCTAGATGATCCTTCTAGTTATATTATTCGAAATCTGGCAAAACTAGCAATTACAGATATGTACTAGTTCTATAGTGAAAGTCTGTCTAGAGTGAGGCCTAGAGAATTGAATATCTTATGGAATTATGAGGATATAGCAAATCTTCCTGATGATCAGATATGGACGGAGGAAAGAGGCGTGGCGTGTGCACGTTTAGCACAAATTTATTATTTTAAGCATACTCTACAGACTGATGAATTGGCTTATAAATGGGCATTAAAAGCACTTAAAGATCGGGCTAAGGTTGATGCACAAGAAATAAAATCAGCATTAGGATATATTTCATCTCTAGGATTTGTTAAATATGAGGGGGTTCCATCAAATAATAAAGAGGAGGCAATTAGCCAAATGAAAGAATTATGCGGTCTTTTTAAAGCCCCAAATAGGTATTGTGATTCTCATAAGAAAATGGTCGAAGGAACATTCAGCACACTTCCTCAGCCGGTTGATTGGCATCCTTATAGAGATTAGTACTTACTTTACATTTTCGCTAAACATTTATATAATCCTTTCCCTTAAACTATGCAAATTGGCTAGATGATTTTCTTCTAGCCTTTTGTGCTTGGAAGCATTAGCCTATTTTGTCATTTTAATAAGCTAAATTTGTAAAAATCCCACCCAATTTGACCGCTTGCAGTAGTGATTTTTGACTCAAGTAAGGCGATTGGAAAATGACACCTCGTACAAATTTAATGCCACTTCCAGCCCGTTCAAATGACGGTCGGATTGTGTAACCTCAACCAAATAAGAAAATCAGAAGGCTATCTAGCAATGGCATATTCATATTCCGAGAAAAAGCGTATTCGTAAGAGCTTTGGTAAACGTCCACAAGTTCTTAACGTACCTTATCTATTAACAATTCAGCTTGATTCTTACGAAAAATTCATTCAAAGAGATTCAGATGGACAACAAGGTTTAGAAGCGGCATTCCGTTCAGTATTCCCAATTGTGAGCAACAATGGTGCGACTGAATTACAATACGTTTCTTACGAATTAGGCGAGCCGGTATTTGACGTTCGTGAATGTCAAATTCGTGGTACAACCTATGCAGCACCATTACGCGTAAAATTACGTTTAGTGACTTTTGACCGTGAAGCGGCAGCCGGTACGGTAAAAGACATTAAAGAACAAAACGTGTATATGGGCGAAATCCCATTAATGACCGATAACGGTACATTCGTGATTAACGGTACCGAGCGTGTAATCGTATCTCAGTTACACCGTAGTCCGGGCGTATTCTTCGATTCTGACAAAGGTAAAACCCACTCATCAGGTAAAGTGCTTTATAACGCACGTATTATTCCTTACCGTGGTTCTTGGTTAGACTTCGAGTTTGACCCGAAAGACAATCTTTATGCACGTATCGACCGCCGCCGTAAATTACCGGCAACGATTATTTTACGTGCTTTAGGTTACACGACCGAAGAAATCTTATCGATGTTCTTCGATAAAGTGAACTTTGAAATCCAAGATAATAAATTATTAATGACGTTGGTGCCGGAACGCTTACGTGGTGAAACCGCTGCGTTTGATATTGAAGCGAACGGTAAAGTGTATGTTGAACGTGGTCGTCGTATTACCGCACGTCATATTCGTACATTAGAAAAAGACGAAATTAAACAAATCGAAGTGCCGGTAGAGTACATCGTAGGTAAAGTTGCAGCGAAAGATTATGTTGATCTTTCAACCGGCGAATTAGTTTGTCCGGCGAATATGGAAATCTCAATGGAGATGTTAGCGAAATTATCGCAAGCAGGTTACAAAGAGATCGAAGTATTATTTACTAACGACTTAGATCACGGTCCGTATATTTCTGAAACCTTACGTGTTGATCCGACTTATGACCGCTTAAGTGCATTAGTAGAAATCTACCGTATGATGCGTCCGGGCGAGCCACCGACAAAAGAAGCGGCGGAAGCGTTATTCGACAATATGTTCTTCTCAGCAGATCGTTATGATTTATCAGCGGTTGGTCGTATGAAGTTCAATCGTTCGTTAAATCTTGAAGAAGGCGTAGGTTCAGGCATTTTAAGTAATGACGACATTACCGGCGTGATGAAGAAATTAATCGAAATCCGTAACGGTCGTGGCGAAGTGGACGATATTGACCACTTAGGTAACCGTCGTATTCGTTCAGTAGGCGAAATGGCTGAAAACCAATTCCGTATCGGTTTAGTGCGTGTAGAGCGTGCTGTGCGTGAGCGTTTATCATTAGGCGATTTAGACGGCATTACTCCGCAAGATTTAATCAATGCGAAACCAATTTCTGCGGCAGTGAAAGAGTTCTTCGGTTCTTCACAACTTTCGCAATTTATGGACCAAAATAACCCGCTTTCAGAGGTTACCCATAAACGTCGTATTTCGGCATTAGGTCCGGGCGGTTTAACCCGTGAACGTGCAGGATTTGAGGTTCGAGACGTACATACTACTCACTATGGTCGTTTATGTCCGATCGAAACCCCTGAAGGTCCGAACATCGGTTTGATCAACTCACTTTCGGTATATGCACGTACTAATAACTACGGCTTCTTAGAAACACCATTCCGTAAAGTGGTAAACGGTCAAGTAACCGAAGATATCGAGTATTTATCGGCAATCGAAGAAGGTAACTATGTTATCGCGCAGGCTAACTCAAACTTAGATGAGAATTTCCGTTTTACCGATACTTACGTAACTTGTCGTGGTGAACACGGTGAGTCGGGTTTATATAAACCGGAAGATATTCACTATATGGATATCTCAACACAACAAGTAGTTTCTGTTGCGGCAGCGTTAATTCCGTTCCTTGAGCACGACGATGCGAACCGTGCGTTAATGGGTGCGAACATGCAACGTCAGGCTGTTCCGACATTACGTGCGGATAAACCGTTAGTCGGTACCGGTATGGAAAAACCAATCGCACTTGACTCAGGTGTAGCGATTGTGGCGAAACGTGGTGGTATCGTACAACGTGTTGATGCTTCTCGTATCGTAGTTAAAGTAAATGAAGATGAAACGATTCCGGGCGAAGCAGGTATCGACATCTATAACTTAATTAAATATACCCGTTCAAACCAAAATACCTGTATCAACCAAATTCCTTGTGTGAATTTAGGCGAGCCGGTAGCGCGTGGTGAGATCTTAGCAGACGGTCCTTCAACAGATTTAGGTGAATTAGCATTAGGTCAAAACATTCGTGTGGCGTTCATGCCATGGAACGGTTATAACTTCGAAGACTCAATGTTAGTTTCTGAGCGTGTGGTACAAGAAGACCGTTTCACAACAATCCACATCCAAGAATTATCTTGTGTGGCACGTGATACCAAACTTGGTGCGGAAGAAATTACTGCAGATATTCCAAACGTAGGTGAATCGGCATTAAGCAAACTTGATGAATCAGGTATCGTTTACGTGGGTGCGGAAGTTAAAGGCGGTGATATCTTAGTTGGTAAAGTAACGCCTAAAGGTGAAACCCAATTAACACCGGAAGAAAAACTTTTACGTGCAATTTTCGGTGAGAAAGCATCTGACGTTAAAGATTCTTCATTACGTGTGCCAAACGGTACTTCAGGTACGGTTATTGACGTTCAAGTATTTACTCGTGACGGCGTTGAAAAAGATAAACGTGCGTTAGAAATCGAGGAAATGCAACTTAAAGAAGCGAAAAAAGATTTAACTGAAGAGTTAGAGATTTTAGAAGCAGGCTTATTTACCCGTGTTCGCAACTTATTAATCGAAGGTGGCGTATCTGAAGCTGAATTAGATAAAGTTTCTCGTGAGAAATGGTTAGAACAAACCTTAGATGACGAAGCGAAACAAAATCAATTAGAACAGCTCGCGGAACAACACGAAGAATTACGTAAAGAGTTTGAACGTAAACTTGAAATTAAACGCAACAAGATCATCCAAGGTGACGATTTAGCACCGGGTGTATTAAAAGTGGTTAAAGTTTACTTAGCGGTTCGTCGTCAAATCCAACCGGGTGATAAAATGGCGGGTCGTCACGGTAACAAAGGTGTTATCTCGAAAATCAACCCGGTTGAAGATATGCCGTACGATGAAAACGGCCAACCGGTTGAGATCGTATTGAACCCGCTGGGCGTACCATCTCGTATGAACATCGGTCAGATCTTAGAAACGCACTTAGGTTTAGCTGCGAAAGGTATCGGTGACCAAATTAACGCAATGATTAAACAACAGCAATCTGTTGCGAAATTGCGTGAGTATATCCAAAAAGCATACGATTTAGGCCACGGTTCACAATCGGTAGATTTAAGCACCTTTACCGATGAAGAAGTGTTGCGTTTAGCAGAAAACTTACGTAAAGGTTTACCGCTTGCAACCCCGGTATTCGACGGTGCGCACGAAAGCGAAATCAAAGGCTTATTAGAATTAGGCGGCTTGCCGACTTCAGGTCAAATTACTTTATTTGACGGCCGTACCGGTGAGAAATTCGAGCGCCCTGTAACCGTAGGTTATATGTATATGCTCAAATTGAACCACTTGGTTGATGACAAAATGCACGCACGTTCAACCGGTTCTTATAGTCTTGTTACTCAGCAACCGCTTGGTGGTAAAGCGCAGTTCGGTGGTCAGCGTTTCGGTGAGATGGAGGTTTGGGCATTAGAAGCATACGGTGCCGCTTACACCTTACAAGAAATGCTAACGGTTAAATCGGATGATGTGAACGGTCGTACGAAGATGTATAAAAACATCGTGGACGGCACACACCAAATGGAACCGGGTATGCCGGAATCATTCAACGTATTGTTGAAAGAAATTCGTGCCTTAGGTATCGATATGGAGCTGGACGAAGACTAGTCGTCAGCCCTCAAGCGGTCGGATTCGGTAAAATTTTTGCAAAATTCGACCGCTTGTAAAACTCAGATTTCCTCGTTTAGAGCCTTGCGTTCTAAGCAAAACTTTAATTCCTCACTAGGGGCAAAAAGTGAAAGACTTAGTAAAGTTTTTAAAAGCACAATCGAAATCGAACGACGATTTTGATGTAATTAAAATTGGTTTAGCGTCACCGGATAAAATCCGTTCTTGGTCTTTCGGTGAAGTGAAAAAACCGGAAACAATTAACTATCGTACCTTTAAACCTGAGCGTGACGGTCTTTTCTGTGCACGTATCTTCGGGCCGGTAAAAGATTACGAATGTTTATGCGGTAAATATAAACGTTTAAAACACCGCGGCGTAATCTGTGAAAAATGTGGCGTTGAAGTAACCCAAACTAAAGTACGTCGTGACCGTATGGGTCATATCGAACTTGCTTGTCCGGTGGCACACATTTGGTTCTTAAAATCACTTCCGTCCCGTATCGGTTTAATCTTAGATATGCCGTTACGTGATATCGAACGTGTACTTTACTTCGAATCTTATGTTGTTACCGAACCGGGTATGACCGATTTAGAAAAAAATCAGTTATTAACCGAAGAACAGTTCTTAGATGCGGAAGAGCGTTGGGGCGATGAGTTTGAAGCGAAAATGGGTGCGGAAGGTATTCAAGCACTTTTACGCGATATGGACTTAGAGCACCAATGTGAAATGATGCGTGAAGAGTTACAAGAAACTAACTCTGAAACTAAACGTAAAAAAATCACAAAACGCTTAAAATTATTAGAAGCATTCCAACAATCCGGCAATAAACCGGAGTGGATGGTAATGACCGTATTACCGGTGCTTCCACCGGATCTTCGTCCGTTAGTACCGCTTGACGGCGGTCGTTTTGCGACTTCGGATCTGAACGATTTATATCGTCGTGTGATCAACCGTAATAACCGTTTAAAACGCTTATTAGATTTAGTAGCGCCGGACATCATCGTACGTAACGAAAAACGTATGTTACAAGAGTCTGTTGATGCGTTATTAGATAACGGTCGTCGTGGTCGTGCGATTACAGGTTCTAACAAACGTCCGTTAAAATCTCTTGCAGATATGATCAAGGGTAAACAAGGTCGTTTCCGTCAGAACTTATTAGGTAAACGTGTGGACTATTCAGGTCGTTCGGTAATTACCGTAGGTCCTTACTTACACCTACACCAATGTGGTTTACCGAAAAAAATGGCATTGGAATTATTCCGTCCGTTTATTTATTCTAAATTAGAATCTCGCGGCATTGCTTCAACAATCAAAGCTGCGAAGAAAATGGTTGAACGTGAAGAACCGATCGTATGGGATATCCTTGCGGAAGTTATTCGTGAACACCCGATTTTATTAAACCGTGCGCCGACACTTCACCGTTTGGGTATCCAAGCGTTTGAACCGTTATTAATCGAAGGTAAAGCAATCCAGTTACACCCGCTTGTTTGTGCGGCGTTCAATGCGGACTTCGATGGTGACCAAATGGCGGTACACGTACCATTAACACTTGAAGCTCAGTTAGAAGCTCGTGCGTTAATGATGTCTACCAATAACGTACTTTCACCGGCAAGTGGTGACCCGATTATCGTTCCTTCTCAGGACGTTGTATTAGGTCTTTACTACATGACCCGTGAGAAAGTGAACGCGAAAGGCGAAGGAATGTATTTCCTTGACCCGCGTGAAGCGGAAAAAGCATACCGTACCGGTCAAGCCGAATTACACGCTCGCGTAAAAGTTCGTATTACCGAACACGTGAAAAACGAAGCGGGTGAATTAGTTGCGGAAACTAAATTATTAGATACCACAATCGGTCGTGCCATCTTATGGATGATCGCACCGAAAGGTATGCCGTTTAAAGTATTCAACCAAACGTTAGGTAAAAAAGCGATTTCAAAATTAATCAATGAAAGCTACCGTCGTTTAGGTTTAAAAGAATCTGTAATTCTTGCCGACCAAATTATGTATACCGGTTTCGCATACGCTGCGCGTTCAGGTGCGTCGGTTGGTATCGATGATATGGTTATTCCGGCGCAAAAACACGAAATTATTCGTGCGGCGGAAGCGGAAGTGGCAGAGATCCAAGAACAGTTTAACTCAGGTCTTGTAACTGCAGGTGAACGTTATAACAAAGTAATCGATATTTGGGCGGCGGCAAACGAACGTGTTGCAAAAGCAATGATGGAAAACCTTTCAACGGAAGAAGTTATCAACCGTGAAGGTAACCCGGAAAAACAAGCGTCATTCAACAGTATCTTTATGATGGCTGACTCGGGTGCGCGTGGTTCTGCAGCTCAGATTCGTCAGTTAGCCGGTATGCGTGGTCTTATGGCTCGTCCGGACGGCTCAATCATCGAAACACCGATTACCGCGAACTTCCGTGAAGGTCTGAACGTTCTTCAGTACTTTATTTCAACCCACGGTGCGCGTAAAGGTCTTGCGGATACCGCATTAAAAACAGCGAACTCAGGTTACTTAACACGTCGTTTAGTAGACGTAGCACAAGACTTAGTAATCACTGAAGATGACTGTGGTACACACGAAGGTATCGTGATGACTCCGTTAATCGAAGGTGGTGACGTTAAAGAAGCATTACGTGATCGTGTATTAGGTCGTGTGGTTGCGGAAGACGTATTAAAACCGGGTACGGAAGAAGTATTAATTCCACGTAACACCTTAATCGATGAGAAATGGTGTGATGTGATTGATGCGGAATCTGTGGACGTAATCAAAGTACGTTCGGTGGTAACTTGTAACACAGACTTCGGTGTGTGTGCGAAGTGTTACGGTCGTGACCTTGCTCGCGGTCACCTTATCAATCAAGGTGAAGCAGTGGGTGTTATCGCGGCGCAATCAATCGGTGAACCGGGTACACAGCTAACCATGCGTACGTTCCACATCGGTGGTGCGGCTTCTGCGGCAGCAAAAGAATCTAGCATCCAAGTGAAAAACGCAGGTACGATTAAATTAACTAACGCCAAATTTGTAACTAACAAAGAAGGCAAAATCGTATTAACTTCACGTAACACAGAATTAACTGTTATCGACACATTCGGTCGTACCAAAGAAAACTATAAAGTACCTTACGGTGCGGTGCTTTCTAAAAACGACGGTGCAGAAGTTGCAGTAGGTGAAGTGGTTGCTAACTGGGATCCGCATACAATGCCGGTCATCTCAGAGGTAAGCGGTCGCATCCAATTCAGCGACATCGTAGACGGCTTAACCGTTACGCGTCAAACCGACGAATTAACCGGTTTATCATCTATCGTGGTACAAGATGTGGGTGAACGTGCAACAGCAGGTAAAGATTTACGTCCGGCATTACGTTTAGTAGATGCACAAGGTAACGATATCTTAATTCCAGGCACAGACGTTGCAGCACAATACTTTTTACCGGGTAAAGCAATCGTAACCTTAGATGACGGTGCAGAAATCGAAGTCGGTGAAGCATTAGCACGTATTCCGCAAGAATCTGTGGGTACGAAAGATATTACCGGTGGTCTTCCACGCGTAGCAGACTTATTCGAAGCACGTAAACCGAAAGAGCCGGCAATCCTTGCTGAAATTTCAGGTATCGTATCATTCGGTAAAGAAACTAAAGGTAAACGTCGTTTAGTGATTACTCCGGCAGAAGGCGAAGCATTCGAAGAAATGATTCCAAAATGGCGTCAGCTCAACGTATTCGAAGGCGAAATGGTACAACGTGGTGACGTAATCTCTGATGGTGCAGAAACTCCGCACGACATCTTACGTTTACGTGGCGTTCATGCTGTAACAGATTACATCGTAAACGAAGTACAAGAAGTTTACCGCTTACAAGGGGTAAAAATTAACGATAAACACATCGAAGTTATCGTTCGCCAAATGTTACGTAAAGCGGTTATCACCAACGCATACGACAGCGAATTCCTCGAAGGGGAACAAGTTGAGGTTTCACGCGTGAAAATTGCTAACCGTAAACGTGCAGAAGAAGGCAAACCACTTGTTGAGTTCGAACGTGAATTACTTGGTATTACCAAAGCGTCGCTTGCAACCGAGTCATTTATCTCAGCAGCGTCGTTCCAAGAAACCACACGTGTTCTTACTGAAGCGGCAGTGGCAGGTAAACGTGACGAATTACGTGGCTTGAAAGAGAACGTAATCGTAGGTCGTTTAATCCCGGCTGGTACAGGTTTCGCATATCACCAAAACCGTGCGAAAAAACGTAACCAGCCAGAACAAGCGGTCGCTTTTGAAGCGCCGGTTGCAAAAGCTAACGGATTCGCAACCGATGCTGATATCGAAGCAGAATTCGAATTCGTTGCAGACGATGCAACTCAAAGCCTAGCAGCGTTATTAAATGCGGGTGATGAAGAGTAAATTCGTAGTGTGAGCATCTCTGCTCACCGTAGATAGAAAAGTAAAGCCCCCAGAGCTAGAGAGTTCTGGGGGCTTTTTTCATTATAAAATAGGGGGTATATCATGTGTTACAGCAATTTCTGAATCAATTAATGATATTGAGAAATAATGATCGTGTTTTGCAGTTATTGTAGAAGAAGAGAATAGAGTATAATCACTTTCTTCCGTTTGGTCGTAAAATATATCTATACTATGGATTTTATATTTAGATATTAATAACTCTAAATTGTTTTTCAGATATGCATCTTCATTTTTACGGTTACGATTTTGGTTTTCTGAATTAAAGTATGAGATGAAACATTTTTCAATTATTTTACCTTCAGTATCTACATCAATTTCATCAGTCATGGCATTCGCAGAAAGAATATTTAATCCGTGGACGTTTCCTTCTGTACGAGCTCTAACAATAAAAGTATTGAAGTAAATCAAGAAGTCATTATCTTCATTTGAAACTTTATATAATATATCTCTTAGTCCAGAATGTGAACCATTTGTTGGTCTTCTACTTGGTTCATTTGTGTATCCAACATATTCTACTTTATTACTTATTCCTAAATTATATTTACAAATATCAAGGAATTCGTGTATTGGAAAGGTTTCAATGTTACCATTATGATAATAAATATTTATAAATTTATCTTGTAAAGAAATTTTAGGACGTTTCTTAGTATTAGTACAGTCAATAAACTTTACTTTGATATATTTTTTTGTGTTTTTTTTACCAATGATAATAGGGATGTAGGTATATTGATTGATAGGGTTAAACCAAATCTTTTTACGTGTATTAAAACGGACTTTAGTTCTAGAGCATATAAAATAAACAAATCGTTTATCTAAATGATTTTGAACTGATTTTTCAATTTCCTTTAATTTATTGCGGATTAATCGATTGGTATCAATCTTTTCACTTAATTGGTTTGGATATACAATTAAGTCGTACCAAAATTTATGGCATTTATCGAGAGTGATGATCCATTTTTTATCTATATTTTGGTAAGTGGTATTTGAATTTAAAAAATTGAATAATCCTCTATTCATATATTTCCTCTATATATAAACCTGTAAAATTATTGTTTTAATAATTAATTTTAATCTGTCCGTCCAATCCAGCCCCCCAATTCGCTGAAACCCCCGATAGCACCCGTCTTTGACGGGTGCTATGTTTGAATCCTACTGAAAGTTTGTATAAGCTCTCGTCATAGAGGAGCTCTATCATTTCTAGGAAGAGATAGCAGAGAATAAAAAAACAAGCGGTTAGATTCCTCTATAATTTTGCAAAAAATTCGGGAAATTTAACCGCTTATCGTTTTATGGATATGTTACGGAAACGCTCTATTTAAATCATGTTTTAACAGTACAATCGCCCCGCCGATAAGTAAGAAATCCTTAAAGATAAAGCTATTAAATCCGATTTGTGCTAGTAGGCTAAGCGTGACTAAACCGGTGCCGATTAATCCTAACGCGCCGATAATGCCGGCTTTAGGATAGAAAATACCGACAAATAAACCGATATAAGTGATACCTTCAATTACCCCCAGTAGGTAACTTGCGCCGTGAAAGCCGAACCAATCGTAGAGAAAATTAAGCCAAGTAGTAGAAATTAACGGTTTAAGTGCTTCCACCTCGAAATCAAACCATTTAAAAATCCCGAATGTGGCAAAGACGATAAAAATTGATAAACGCAGGATCAGAATATCTACTTCCGATGTTTTAAATTTAGTTAGCAAGTTTTGCATAATGTCTCCTTATAAATAATTATGATACTTATAAGGGACGTAACAATAGGTAAGCTCTTACAAGGAAATATGGAAAGGAGAGCTTAAGCGGTAAACAAGCGGTTGAATTTGCAAGATTTTTCGTAATTTCGACCGCTTATGTCCCGATTAGCCGAAAAGATTATTTTTTCTTCAGTTTTTCTTAAGATTTGGGGTATAGCCTAAGCACAATAGCAAATAATGCTATTGAATCTGAGGAGGTTATTATGAAAAACGTAAAACTTATGCCGATGTTAATGGCCGGTATCGTGACTTTTTCTTCTTTCAGCTGGGCAACGGTCGAAACACCTTTTCCCAATCGTTCAACAAATATAGCCGCTAAAACCACCGCATCCGTACTAAGCCAAACGGAAATTGACTCTTTACGTTATATGCGAGAAGAGGAAAAATTAGCGCACGATATATATATCCATTTATACAACCGCTGGAAAACGCCGGTTTTCTTAAATATTGCCAATGCGGAGAAAATACATACTCAAGCGGTAGCGAATTTATTGCATCAGTACCAAGTAACTGATTCGATCCCTAATGAAGCGGGTAAATTCAATCATCCCGAGTTACAAAAATTATATGACCAACTGACTCAGCAAGGTGAAAAGAGCCTCATGGAAGCGCTCAAAGTCGGTATGTTAATTGAATATTTGGATATTGCCGACTTGCAGAAAGCTCAACAAAGCGTAACACAAAACGATATTAAAATGATTTATCAATTCTTAGAAAAAGGTTCGCGTAACCATCTACGTGGTTTTTATCGAAATTTACGTCAAATAGGCGGAGATTATCAGCCGCAATATATTACTTCAGCTTATTTTAATCAGATTGTATCAAGTAGAATGGAACGAGGGAGATCATTTTAATCTATAAATCAGAAAGAAAGGCTGAATCAAAATAAGGTTCAGCCTTTTCTATTTTAATCGAAAATTCAAGTTGTCATTAATCTTTCTTAGGGAGTAAGGCTAAATCAATTAAGATAGATATAAGTACAAATAAAACTCCTCATCAAGTGAGTTCACCATAGGGGATAAATCCTTTTATACTACATACAACTATCTATCTTAAAAAAATATTGTTGATTATATTTTAGTACATAAGATGCTTTGTCTTCCGAAAATAAAGGATAAACTTTAATCTGATCGTCTTCTCGTGAAGATAAGTTATTCTCTAGATATATACTTCCTTTAACATCTGCAAAGTTTCTACAAATATAAATTCCTTTGCTTGTTTCATTATCAAAGTATTGGTATTCATATAAGTAATGTTTTATTACTTTAACAATATTATCTGGATTCTCATATTTTTTTACTACGAGCAAGGTGGATATAAATATAGAAATAAATGATAAAATTAAACTAACTGTTATAATGGGTTTTCTATATTTTTGACCTTCTTTTTGAATAATACTGGCTTGTAGGAAAAATAGGATAAGTATTGATATTATTATATATAATAAAAAGGAAATGTTTATTAATATTATAGTTGTTAGTAGTATGATTGTATTAGATAAGAACCCATTACTAATGAATAGAGTGTTCTTTATTCCTGTTATTTCGAAGTAATTTATATAAAGCAGGCCTATAAGATAATTATAGTATAAGGTAAATAATGTAACGACAATGGATGATGTTATAATGGAATATAATTTCTTTATGCTTTTTATTTGTTTTTTATCTAAAAATAAATCGTATAAAATATAGCATAGTGCAAATAGGTTTAGTATTAACCATAATGCAGCATCAAAATAAAATTCTTGTTTTTGAGAGTTATTGAATAAAAGTAAAAAAACAAATTGAACTAATAAAATATAAAAGTATTTCATTTTCTCTCGTATATTAAAAGCGGTCAAAGTTCGCAAAAAATCCGCAAATTTTGACCGCTTGTTATCCGTTAATTAAAGAATAAAACGACTTAAATCTTCATTCTCTACTACGTCATTTAACGCATCTTGTACGTATTTCTCATCGATGACGATTTTCTCGCCTGAGCGTTCGCTTGCATCGAAGGAAATGCCGTCCATCAGGCGTTCTAATACGGTATGTAAGCGACGAGCACCGATATTTTCGGTTTTTTCGTTTACACGGAATGCCGATTCGGCGATTTTACTGATACCGTCTTTAGTGAATTCAATTTCCACACCTTCGGTTTTCATTAGCTCACGATATTGTAGCGTTAATGAAGCGTTAGGTTCGGTAAGGATACGTTCGAAATCTTCTTTGGTCAGTGATTTTAATTCGACGCGAATCGGTAAACGACCTTGTAATTCCGGTAATAAATCTGACGGGCGAGCCACTTGGAATGCACCTGAACAGATAAATAAAATATGGTCGGTTTTTACCATACCGTGTTTGGTATTGACCGTAGAACCTTCGATAATCGGCAGTAAATCACGTTGTACACCTTCACGAGAAACATCGCCGCCCGAATGTTCGCCTTTTTTACAGATTTTGTCGATCTCATCAATAAATACGATACCGTGTTGCTCAACCGCTTCAATCGCTTGTTGTTTCAACTCTTCCGGATTCACCAGTTTTGCTGCTTCCTCGTCCACCATCACTTTTAACGCATCTTTGATTTTCATTTTGCGTTTTTTGGTTTTGTTCGGCGACATACCTTCAAATAACGATTGAAGTTGCGAAGTCATTTCTTCCATACCCGGCGGCGTCATAATTTCTACGCTCACTTGTGCCGCTACATCGATTTCGATTTCTTTGTCATCAAGCTGACCTTCGCGCAATTTTTTGCGGAACACTTGGCGGGTTGAGCTGTTATCGCTTTCTTGTACGTTACCCCATTGATCTTTTGCCGGCGGCAATAACACATCTAAAATACGATCTTCCGCCGCATCTTGCGCACGCATACGGTTTTTCTCGACCGCTTGTGATTTAACTAATTTCACTGCAACATCAGTCAGATCTTTGATAATTGAATCGACTTCTTTACCCACGTAACCCACTTCAGTGAATTTAGTCGCTTCAACTTTGATAAAAGGTGCATTAGCTAATTTTGCCAAGCGGCGTGCAATTTCAGTTTTACCCACACCGGTCGGACCGATCATCAGAATGTTTTTCGGGGTAACTTCTTGACGGAGATCTTCCGGTAATTGCATTCTTCTCCAACGGTTACGTAGCGCAATTGCCACCGCACGTTTTGCTTCGTTTTGTCCGATAATATGCGCGTCTAATTCCGACACAATTTCACGAGGGGTCATTGACATATTTTTTGTTCCTTCTAAATAACTCCCCTCTTTAGCAAAGAGGGGCAGGGGGAGATTTGGCAGAATAGCATTACGCTCATGTGAAAATCTGACCCTGTCATCAAATCTCCCCTAACCCCTCTTTTCTAAAGAGGGGGACATTTTTTTAAACTTCTTCGATTACGTGATTATGATTTGAGTAAATATCAATATCACCGGCGATTTTTAATGCTTCCGCCACGATTTCTTTTGCGGATAAATTGTTTTCAGTGCGAAGTAGTGCAAGTGCCGCAGCTTTGGCGTAGTTACCGCCGGAGCCGATGGCTAACACGTCTTGTTCCGGTTCAATCACATCACCAGAGCCCGAAACAAGTAAAAATTCGCTTTCGTTCGCCACAATCATCATCGCTTCTAATTTGCGAAGCGAACGTTCGGTACGCCATTCTTTTGCCAGTTCCACCGCAGATTTGATTAAGTGACCTTGGTGCAACTCCAATTTTTTCTCGAATAAATCACGTAAGATAAACGCATCGGCGGTTGAGCCTGCAAAACCGGTGACCACTTTATCTTTATACATGCGGCGCACTTTGCGTACCGTGCCTTTTTCTACACAATTACCAAGTGTTGCCTGTCCGTCGCCACCGATAGCGACTTTGCCGTCTTTGCGAACACATACGATCGTTGTCATATTAAATCCTTGTCCTTTCTTTTAGGGAAAACTGTGGTGTTAAATGGGGGAAAATTTGTCTTTTTCAAGGACAAGCGGTCAGATTTCACAAGAAAATTGCAAATTCATCGCCACCGGCTTACCTTGTGCTAATTCGATTTGAGCCTTATAGGCTAATACTTTTACTCCGGCGTTTTTCGCTTGTTCAAATAAGGCGGCATATTGCGGATCAATCTGTTTTGCCACGGCAAAACGTTGGATACCGGTGTGTAAAATCGCAAAAAATATGACCGCTTTTTGCCCCGATTCGGCAATCGCAGCCAATTCTCGTAGGTGTTTTTGCCCACGTTCCGTTTTGGCATCGGGGAACATCCCCAAACCGTTTTCAGTAAGTAAGGTAGTGGATTTTACTTCCACAAAACAGTCGGGCTGATTGTCCGCTTTGAGCAGAAAATCAATGCGGCTGTTTTCCGTGCCGTATTTTTGTTCGGGCAAGATAGTTTGGTAATCGGTAAGTTCGGCAATCCACTGTTTTTCTAATGCTTCTTGCACGAGCTGATTGGCTCGTTGGGTATTCACACAAATAAAATCGCCCGTTTGGGTTTGAGTTAGTTCCCAAGTGTGGGCATATTTGCGTTTCGGATTATCGGAGGTGGAAAACCAAACGGTATCGCCGGCGGTAGCACAGCCGGTCATTGCGCCGGTATTCGGACAATGGAGAGTAATTTGTTCACCGTTGGGTAGCAGAATATCGGCTAAAAAACGTTTATAGCGTTTGATCAATATACCGCAAGAAAGAGAAGGAAATTGCATAATAGTCTTTGATTTATAAAGAAAAAAACCGCTTTTTGCAAAGCGGTTTTTGTGCAAACTGATTAACGGTTGGTCAGGTTGTTATTACCTGACTGGCGGGTCAGGTAATAACTTAATCTCGATCAGCTTTGTTTAACAATCTGATAAAGGAGAACGAGAAATGAAAGCATTTTGGCTTATCATTATCTTTTTAGTGTTATTACTTGTTTGCTCACCAGCGCAGTAATAACCTAAACCAACTACACGGCAGGCATTTGCTTGCCGTGTTCTTACTATAAGCCGAGTTGCTTAAATTTTCAACCCTTAAATTTCATAAAACTCTAACGGTAAACCGTCCGGATCTTTAAAGAAAGTGAAGCGTTTACCGGTTAAATCATCAATTCGAATCGGTTCACATTCCACCGCATTTTTTGCTAAAAATTCGACCGCTTGTTGCACGTCTTTCACACGAAACGCTAAATGACGCAAGCCGCAGGCTTCCGGGCTATTTGGGCGTTGCGGCGGATTCGGAAAACTAAATAATTCAATTTGCGAACCGTCGGCAAAACGCAGATCGAGCTTATAGCTTTCACGTGCCGCACGGTAGGTTTCTTCAATAATTTCCGCACCGAGAATTTGCGTATAAAAGTGTTTAGATTTTGTGTAATCAGCGGCAATAATTGCCACGTGATGGAAGCCGAGAATCGGGGTTGGCATAATTTTTCCTTATAAAAGTTTTGCAAAAAAACTGTTAAATACGACCGCTTAGGTTATGATGCACGGTCTGATTACACTTTCTATTTTAAAAGGTTTCGAGTGAAAACAAAATCGCAGTTTCCGCCGGCTCAATCCGATCCGGCTCAGCCGTTCGCCAAAGCGGTATTAGCTTGGTTCGCACAGTATGGGCGGAAACATTTACCTTGGCAACAAAATAAAACTTTATATGGGGTTTGGTTGTCGGAAGTGATGTTACAACAAACGCAAGTCGCAACCGTTATTCCGTATTTCGAGCGTTTTATCGAACGTTTTCCGACGGTAACGGAGTTAGCCGATGCGCATATTGATGAAGTGTTGCATTTGTGGACGGGCTTAGGTTATTACGCACGCGCCAGAAATTTGCATAAGGCGGCACAGCAAATTCGTGATCAATTTAATGGTGAGTTCCCAACCGATTTTGATGATGTTTTGGCACTTTCCGGCGTAGGGCGCAGTACGGCAGGGGCGATTTTATCGTCCGTGTTAAATGCACCGCATCCGATTTTAGACGGCAATGTAAAACGGGTGCTTTCCCGTGCGTTTGCGGTGGAAGGCTGGAGCGGTGAAAAGAGTGTAGAACATAAATTGTGGCAATTAACTGCAAGCGTTACGCCGAATAGCCAAGTTGCCGATTTTAATCAGGCGATGATGGATCTCGGTGCAATGGTCTGTACCCGCAGCAAACCGAAATGCTCGTTATGTCCGTTAGCGAATTTATGCGAAGCGAATCGGTTTGAAGCATGGGATAAATTTCCGGTAAAAAAACCGAAGAAAATTTTGCCCGAACGTCAGGCGTATTTTTTGATTATCAAAGAGGGTAACAAGATTTTATTGGAACAGCGTGAAGCCAAAGGGCTTTGGGGCGGGCTATACGTATTTCCGCAGTTTGAAGATTTGGATACGCTTAAGCGGTCGCTTGCTGAACAGAATTTGCAAATATCTCAGCAATTAATCGCATTTCGCCACACATTCAGCCACTTTCATTTGGATATTACCCCGATTTTGGTAGAGCTGGATTTGCAAAAAAATGCACAAAATCAACCGCTTGTCGTACAAGAAAATTGCGGAAATTATCGCCTTTCGGTATCTTCAACCGCTAATTATTGGTATGATTTACAATTACCGAGCGAAATAGGTTTGGCAACGCCCGTAAAACGTATTTTGGACGAACTCAGTTTAACGCTAACTAGCACTAATAAGGAATAAAAAATGGCTCGTACTGTATTTTGTGAATATTTAAAGCAAGAAGCCGAAGGCTTAGATTTTCAATTATATCCCGGCGAATTGGGTAAGCGTATTTTTGATTCTATTAGTAAACAAGCGTGGTCGGAATGGATCAAAAAACAAACGATGCTCGTGAACGAGAAAAAATTAAGTATGATGAATGCTGAACACCGTAAATTGCTTGAAACGGAAATGGTGAATTTTTTGTTTGAAGGTAAAGAGGTTCAGATTGAAGGTTATGTTCCTGTCGAACAGAAGTAACAAGGTATTAATTTCTAATGAAAAAATATACTAAATATTTACCGCTACTGTTGATTATTCCGTTTTTAGCCGCTTGCGGCAGTAGTTCTCCTAAAAAGAGTAAAAGAACCAAAACTCGTGTGGACTACAACACTAAAGATACTAACGGTTTAGATATTTTAACGGGGCAGTTTTCGCATAATATTGACGATATTTGGGGAAGTAACGAGCTATTAGTTGCAAGTAAAAAAGATTACGTAAAATATACGGATAAGTTTTACACGCGTAGCCATATTTCCTTTGAAGACGGTCAAATCACGATTGAAACTTTAGGTGACCAAAATCACTTACGTAACAGTATTATTCACACCTTGTTGATGGGATCAGACCCGAAAGGGATCGACTTGTTCGCTTCAGGCGATGCGCCGATTAGCAGTAATCCGTTCCTTGCCGGTCAGGTAAACGATCAATTCGGACGTGATATTAACAATATTGCGATTGCCAATGATTTTGCGACTTATTTAATCCAAAATAAAATGCAAACACGCCGTCTGCAAAACGGCAGAACGGTAACTTATGTGGCGATTAAAATGGTGGAAGGGCATATTGAAGTGCGTGCACGCCAATATTTACCGTTAGTACGTAAAATGGCAAAACGCTACAATATTGAGCCGAGCTTGATCTTAGGGATTATGGAAGTCGAATCGGCATTCAACCCGTATGCGGTCAGTTATGCGAACGCTATCGGCTTAATGCAAGTCGTACCGCGTACCGCAGGACGCGATATTTTTGCGCGTAAAGGTTTTGACGGACAACCGGATCGCGCTTATTTATATAATCCTGCACAAAATATCGATTCGGGTACGTTGTATTTAGCGATTTTGCGTGATGAATATTTGGAAGGAATCACCAATCCGACCGCTAAACGTTATGCAATGATTTCCGCTTATAACAGCGGGGCGGGTTCGGTGCTTAAAGTATTCGATTATGATAAATATGATGCGATTGATCGTATTAATGAGCTTTCGCCGGATGCGGTTTATCGAATTTTGACGACTGCACACCCGTCAAGCCAAGCTCGAAATTACTTGAAGAAAGTATCGAAAGCACGTGAGAAATATTTGCATATTCGATAATCTGTTGTTTTTTAAAGCAAAAAGTACAAAAAAAGCACGTTTGGACAGACTTTTTTAAATTTTTTAAAAAAATGTTTGACGAAGTGGGGCTAAATCAGCATAATGCACCCCGCAACAAGACGTTGCCTCGATAGCTCAGTCGGTAGAGCAGGGGATTGAAAATCCCCGTGTCGGTGGTTCGATTCCGCCTCGAGGCACCATCTATTCCTCCTTAGTTCAGTCGGTAGAACGGTGGACTGTTAATCCATATGTCGCAGGTTCGAGTCCCGCAGGAGGAGCCATATTCGGAAGCCCTGATGATTTTCATCGGGGCTTCGGTTTATCAGTGGATCGGATGTAAATTTCTTCAGAAAATTATCTTGGTCGGCTTGACGGCAGACAAAAATAATTGCATAATACCCACTCTTAACGATAAGTTGCCTCGATAGCTCAGTCGGTAGAGCAGGGGATTGAAAATCCCCGTGTCGGTGGTTCGATTCCGCCTCGAGGCACCATCTTTTCCTCCTTAGTTCAGTCGGTAGAACGGTGGACTGTTAATCCATATGTCGCAGGTTCGAGTCCCGCAGGAGGAGCCATATTCGGAAACCCCGATGAGAAATCATCGGGGTTTTATTCTTTCTATCTCGGCAAAAAGTAAAATTGTATATTAAATAATAAAGATTGCCGAAATTTTGTGATCTCTCTCCAATTCTTAGAAAATATCTGAAATTTTCCTTCGCAAATTATCACTAGTCAGAGTATCATTATAGAAAATAATAAATAAAATGATTCCTCGAATATCGTCTGTTTTGCGGCATTACTTTTAACAAGTAGTGCCGCATTTTTTATATACTTGCCCTATTATTTTTTTCCCAATAGCCTGAAGTTTTAGAAAAGAAAATCGAATCAACATTTTAAGCGGATTCTTTCCTACAAGAAATGCAAATTTTTTGTATAATAAAGCCATTTTTCCGCATACAAGCGGTCGAATTTCATAAAAATTTTGCAAAAGAGAACACTATGTTTGAAAATCTATCCGACAGATTGTCGAAAACGCTACGTAATATCACGGGCAAAGGACGCTTAACCGAAGATAATATTAAAGATACGTTACGTGAAGTACGTATGGCGTTACTTGAAGCTGATGTTGCATTACCTGTAGTACGTGAATTTATCAATAAAGTAAAAGAACGCGCATTAGGTACGGAAGTCAATAAAAGCCTAACGCCCGGTCAAGAATTTCTCAAAATCGTACAAAGCGAACTTGAAATCGCAATGGGCGAAGCGAATGAGGAATTAAATCTCGCAACGCAACCGCCGGCGGTCATTTTAATGGCAGGTTTACAAGGTGCGGGTAAAACCACCTCGGTCGGTAAGTTAGCGAAATTCCTTAAAGAACGTCATAAGAAAAAAGTGTTAGTGGTATCCGCCGACGTTTATCGTCCGGCGGCGATTAAACAGCTTCAAACCTTAGCGGAAGCGTTAAAAGTCGATTTCTTCCCGACGGAAACCACACAAAAGCCGGTTGAAATTGCCGAGCTTGCCCTAAAACACGCAAAACTGAATTTCTTTGATGTCTTGATTGTGGATACCGCAGGTCGTTTACACGTGGACGGCGAGATGATGGAAGAAATCCAGCAAATCCATCGTGTATTAAACCCGATTGAAACGCTTTTCACAGTGGATGCGATGACCGGTCAAGATGCGGCGAATACGGCGAAAGCTTTCAACGAAGCCCTACCGCTTACCGGTGTAATCTTAACCAAAGTGGACGGTGATGCACGTGGCGGTGCGGCGTTATCTATTCGTCAAATCACCGGTAAACCGATTAAATTCCTCGGTGTGGGTGAGAAAACCGATGCGTTAGAACCGTTCCATCCGGATCGTGTCGCTTCACGTATTCTTGGTATGGGCGATGTGTTATCGTTAATCGAAGATTTACAACGCTCGGTCGATCAAGAAAAAGCCGAGAAAATGGCACAGAAATTTAAGAAAGGTGACGACTTCACCCTTGAGGATTTCCGTGAACAGCTGATCGAGATGAAGAAAATGGGCGGTATGATGTCGATGTTGGATAAACTGCCGGGCGCGAAGAATTTGCCTGACCATGTGAAAAATCAGGTGGATGATAAAATGTTCGTAAAAATGGAAGCGATCATCAACTCTATGACTCTGAAAGAGCGTGCCAATCCGGATATTATTAAAGGTTCTCGCCGTCGTCGTATTGCATTAGGTTCCGGCACACAGGTGCAAGACGTAAACAAATTGCTCAAGCAATTCGATGAAATGCAACGTATGATGAAAAAAATGCGTAAAGGCGGTATGGCGAAAATGATGCGCGGTATGAAAGGTATGATGGGCGGCGGTATGGGCGCACTCGGCGGCTTAGGCAATATGTTTGGTAAGCGTTAATCCTTGCGTTACTTTTATATTAACTACTTAATTTCTTTAAAATCCCTCTTTGCTAAAGAGGGATTTTTTTCGAATATCATGTACCGCATAAGTTAATATGTATTAATACTATTCTTTGTTAATTGAATTACAGCTGTAAGCAGTTGATTTCTTAAAATTTTTGTATAAGAGTTCAGAAATTTGATCTATTATGCTATACGGTATATAAAAGGTATGATATTGATATATTAAAGGAATAATATGTTTGAATATGATCCTAATAAAAGTCGAATAAATAAAGAAAAGCATGGTATAGACTTTGAAGAAGCAAAACAATTATGGAAAGATGAGCAATTGCTAACTTTTACTGTTATGAACGATCCTGAGCATAGGCTATTAGCTATTGGACAGATTAATAAAAAACATTGGTCTGCAATTTTTACCGTTAGAGGTAAAAATGTACGTTTAATTTCAGTTAGACGTTCAAGAAAAAAAGAGGTAGAGCTTTATGAAAACACATAGTTTGGAATTTGAGCGGAAATTTGATGATAATGAGGAAGATATTGTTGAATATCTTGATTTAACAAGTGCTAATCGCCCTAATCAAAAAAGTAAACGTGTCAATGTTGATTTCCCGATATGGATGGTTGAAAGTCTTGATAAAGAAGCGCAACATTTAGGTGTTCCGCGGCAAGCATTGATTAAACTTTGGATTGCAGAAAAACTTCCAAAGCCTCATATAGCCTCTTAATATTAAAAAACAAGCGGTTAAATTTCCAAAATTTCTTGCAAAAATCTTGAGGAATTTAACCGCTTGTTTTGTATTAATTATTCTAAACCGACAATTTTCCAGCGGTTGTGAGACACGCCTTCTACTTTGCCTTTTTTCACGTTAGAGATGTAATCGATCATCATATTTTGAATGGTGCCGGCTTCGCTGCCCATTGCGACTTTAGATTCCCATAATACCGGGATTTGTTGTCCTTCCCATACGCCGCCTTTTTTGATGAGCTGCTCATAACGATATGAGTTCATACCGAGTTTGATTTTGCTGTCATCAGTGATTGCGGTGCCGTTTGCAAGGCTAAGATCAACAATTTTTTCGCCACTTGGTTTGCGTAAATCAATGTTGAATTTTACGCCGCCGAAAATATCAAATGTGACATATTTCGATTTGCCGCGTTTTTCATTGATACGGTAGTCTTTATCTTGCGGCTGAATTGTATCGAAGTAATCTGCCGACCAGTTCATATACGCCTTGAGCTGTTTGCCGGTCACTTCGTACACGCTCACATCACCGCCCGCATAGCGATAGTTATAGATAATATCTTTTTTCTTAATATCGCCTTTGTCTAAACGTACGGTTTGGTGGTCGAAGGCAAAAGACACCACGTCCGCTTTACTGTAATGTTGTTGCACGTCATTAATCAATGAAGATAAACCGGTATCTTGCGTGAAGGCAATCGCTACACCGTGATTTTTACCTTGCGGAATCATGGTTTGTGCTGTTTCGCCGATTTTCACATTGTTCAAACGGCGTAATTCGTCATGATACGGTTGGTAAATTTTTTCGATTGCAGGATCTGAAGCCAATGCTTTAACCGGTACGGTTTTTGCATTTTTTGAAAGTAATTTCACTTTGCCGTCATCTGCGACATCAAAGGCTAAATCTACTTCGGAAACAACCGTACCGTAGCGGTGTGGTTCGGTAATCAGAGTATTTTTAATCGTTTCCGCTGAAACGTTTTTGTGCATATGACCGGCGATAATCACATCAATGCCGTCCACGTTATTGACTAAATCCGCCACGCCGGTATCAGGGATATTATTTTCGTTTTCAATCCCCATATGCGCTAACACGATAATCGCATCAACTCCTTTCGCTTTTAACTCGGCAATTTGTGCCTTCGCTTCTTCGCTTGGTGAGCTGAATTTCATCTCATCAAGGTGATGGGTATCTTTTTCGAAGGTTGCCGACATTGGTGTGGTTAAACCGATTAAACCGAGTTTTACACCGTCTTTTTCAATAATATCGGTGGCGGTAACGTAACGTTTACCATCTTTTTTGTAGTAGAAGTTGGCGGTTAATACTTTGGCATTAATGTCTTTAATGATTTCATCTAAAGCGGTCATACCGAAGTTAAATTCGTGGTTACCTAAAATAAAATAGTCGTATTTCATTTCGTTTAATACTTTAGGAACCGGGTTGTCTTTGTAGTATTTTTTCGTTTTAGCGAAAACTTCCACTTGGTTGTCTTGAATCGCATCACCGATATCGACTAACACTACATTTTTATTATTTTGGCGTACCTCTTTTACATAGGTGGAAATTTGCGCGTAAGAACCGGATTTGTCCTCAATATCCGCGCCATAGTTCCAAGGTAGGATACGCCCGTGAACATCCGATGTGCCTAAAAATTTAATATTCACTTCTTTAGCGACTGCAACGCTCGCTGCAGATAATACCAATAAAGTACCGAGTACTTTTTTCATGATGATCTCCTTATGAGATAAGTAGGAAATAAACTACAAACTATTTTAACTTAGCTTGATTATATATTGTACTTAATTGAAAGTGTTTTTTAGAAAAGGTAACGTTATTGACTTAAATTGAGTGTTTGCGAAAACAGCAAGCGGTCGAATTTCGCAAAAAATTTGCAAAACTTGACCGCTTGTAATGAAAAGCTATAAACCTATCGCATAGCGCAATGCTTTTTTCTTGAGTGGTGTGATTTTTTCCGCCAGTACCAAGCCTAAATTTCGGGCGACTTTTACCGGCAATAACTCGGTTTTGAATGCCTTATAAAAAACGTCCATACCGGTTTGCATCAATAAATTATCGGGTTTACGTTTATGTTCATAACGTTTAAGCACCGCTTCATTTGCAAAGTTTTCGCCTTTTTTGACCGCTTGTTCAATCACTTCCAATAACACTTGCACATCTTTAAAACCTAGATTGACGCCTTGTCCGGCAAGCGGATTAATCGTGTGTGCCGCATCACCAATCAATACCACGCCGTTTTTGACATAATGTTGAGCGTGTTGGCGAGTCAGCGGAAAACTGGCGGCATTTACTACTTCCACTTTGCCTAAACGGGCAGGGAAATGTTGCTGAATTTCGGCGGTGAGTTTTTCTGAAGACAGTTGTTTTAGCTGAGCAATGCGTTGCGGTGCGTCATACCACACGACACAACCGTTATGTTCGGATAATGGTAGAAATGCACGAGGGCCGCTCGGGAAGAAGTGTTGCCAAGTGACAGATTGTTGCGGTAATTCGGTTTTCACAGTGGCAAGTAAACAATGTTGGCGATATTGCCAGCTGGTTAGCCCAATACCTGCCCAGCTACGCACTTGTGAGTTTGCGCCGTCCGCCGCAATCAGTAATGGGGCGGTAAATGTTTGCTCATCAACGGTTACCGTCCACAATTGTTCGTGATAATTTGCAGAAATTTGCGAAAAGCCGACCGCTTGTCGGCAGTTTGGATACTGGTTTAAGGCTTGCCATAAACCGAGCTGAATCGCATTATTTTCCACCATAAAGCCGAGCTTATCCAAGCCGATTTCCGCCGCATGAAAGGCGGTATTAAACCCTTCGATTTCCCAAGTTTCCAAACCGTCATACGGGCAAACTCGCATTTGGCTAATCGCCTGCCAAGCGCCCAGTTCTTCAAGCAGTTTGACCGAGGTAATACTGATAGCGGAAATGCGTAAATCATAAGCGGCATTTGCATCAAATGAGGGAAGCGGATTTTTTTCGATTAACGCGATATTTAACCCTTGTTTCGCCAAGCCGAGCGCCGCCGCTGCCCCGACCATACCGCCACCGATAATGATAATATCCTGTGTTTTCATTTTGCCCCTCATTTGCTGAATATTGATGTCCTATTATAACGTTTTAATCACCGGAACTAACTCTATATTTAGTGCTTTTAGGATTTTTAGCTTGGATTTAATAGAAAAGAAATTTACTTTTGCGATCCTGATCGAGAAAAGCGATTTTGTTGCTGTGACGTAGAACATTTATCTTTTACCCTCCTAACAATTTTTAGGAGGGAAGATGTCTTTAGCCATTGTTTATAGCCGTGCATCGATTGGTGTAGAAGCACCGTTGGTAACGATTGAAGTGCATTTGAGTAACGGGAAACCGGGGCTAACCATTGTCGGCTTACCGGAAACCACGGTAAAAGAGGCGGGCGATCGGGTGCGTAGCGCATTAATGAATGCCAATTTTATGTATCCTCCACAACGGATCACGATTAACCTTGCACCGGCGGACCTACCTAAAGAGGGTGGGCGTTTTGATCTGCCGATCGCAATTGGGATCTTAGCTGCCTCAGGGCAGATGGATTCGGATCGCTTAAAACAGTTTGAGTTTTTAGGGGAGCTGGCTTTAACCGGTGCGTTACGAGGGGTTCATGGTGTGATTCCGGCGGTAATTTCCGCCGAAAAAGCCAAACGACAGATGATTATTGCCCGCCCGAATGTGAATGAAGCGTCGTTAGTGTCGAATGCCGAAACCTATTTTGCCAGTTCCTTATTGCAGGTGGTCAATTTTATGAATAAGCGGGATAGCTTGCCGATTGCTCAGCAGATTCCGCAAAAAACACAAGAAATTCAACCGCTTGTAAAACGTGATTTAACCGATATTATCGGGCAACAACACGCTAAACGAGCGTTGATGATTGCGGCTGCCGGACAACATAATTTACTTTTCCTTGGTCCTCCCGGTACCGGCAAAACGATGCTCGCCAGCCGTTTGGCGGATTTGTTACCGGCAATGAGTGATGACGAAGCGATTGAAACTGCTTCGGTCACTAGCTTAGTACAAAATGAATTGAATTTTCATAACTGGAAAGAACGCCCGTTTCGAGCACCACATCACAGTGCATCTATGGTGGCATTAGTCGGTGGCGGTTCCATTCCTAAACCTGGTGAAATCAGTTTGGCGCACAATGGCGTGCTTTTCTTAGATGAATTGCCTGAGTTTGAACGTAAAGTGTTAGACGCATTACGTCAGCCGTTGGAAGCCGGAGAGATTATTATTTCCAGAGCCAATGCTAAGGTGCAATTTCCTGCCAGTTTTCAATTAATTGCGGCAATGAATCCTAGTCCAACAGGACATTATCAAGGCACGCACAATCGTACTTCTCCGCAACAAGTGATGCGTTATTTAAATCGTTTATCCGGCCCGTTTTTAGACCGTTTTGACTTATCAATTGAAGTCCCTTTATTACCAAAAGGCGCATTACAAAGTAGCGATAACCGAGGTGAAACCACCGAGCAAGTACGCAAGCGGGTACTTTCGGCAAGAGAATTACAAATGGCGAGAGCCGGTAAAATTAATGCTAAATTAACCACCAAAGAAATCGAACATGATTGTCGCCTTGCAGAAAAAGATGCGCTATTTCTAGAAAATGCACTAACAAAATTAGGACTTTCGGTGCGTGCTTATCATCGGATTTTAAAAGTTTCCCGCACAATTGCCGATCTGGCTAACGAACCGCATATTCAACAAATCCATCTTGCCGAAGCATTAGGCTATCGGGCGATGGATCGGCTTTTGCAGAGGTTGCAGAACGATTAAATTGTAAACTTTAGAGCTTTATATTTTGTTTAATGATATTATATTTACTTATATTTATTATTTTTAGTTTTTATTGTAAATTAAAGTGTTTATTTATTGTGTTTTAAGTATAAGGAATTTTTTAATGAATATTGCAACAAAATTAATAGCCGGTTTAGTCGCAGGTTTAGTGCTTACCGCATGTAGTGGCGGCGGCTCATCGGATTCATCGCCTAAACCAAATTCGGAATCTACGCCTAAGGTTGATATGTCCGCACCAAAAGCGGAGCAGCCAAAAAAAGAGGAAGCCCCGCAAGCGGATAGCCAGAAAGAGAAAGAACCTAAAAGTATGGCTCCACTGATGGGAAGCCCAAAAGTAGAGAAACAGAAAGACAATAACCTACAAGAGAAAAGTCCAAAGGCAGACGAACCGCAAGTAATAGATCCAAAATTAGGTGCTCCACAAAAAGATGATCAGAAGTTAGAAGAACCTAAGAATAAAAGTAATGCGGAAATTCTTAAGGAATTAGGGGTTAAGGATATTAAAACAGGGATTATTACTCGCCCAGATGTAATACTAAATTTAACATTGGATGAACAAGAAAATATTCAGATTAGATTAAGTGAAAGTGATATAGTCCGTAATGATTTAAAAATTACAAATACAATTCCAAATCAAGACATCAGAACCTTAAAAGATTCTACAGGTAGATTATTAGGTTACTATGGATATATGCAGCTAAATCAGGTAAGAGAAGGTGAACGTTATGGTATTAATAATGTAGATCTTGTAGGACATTATTTGTTATCTATGGATGAATCAACAAAAACGATACCGGATAAATCTATGAAATATATAGGTAATATGTTGTATAGCTATAATGTAGATAGCCAAAATTTAGTAGCAGATGTTCAGGCATCATATAGTCATACAGATAAAAAATTATCGATGGATATATTTGGAAAAGATGGAGAACATTGGAGATTAGCAGATACATCTAGAACAAATGTTAAATTGCCACTAAATCAGTTACATAATACTGCTGTATCAGAGAATGGAGATATAAGTGGTCGTTTATATTTAGAAGATAGTAGCTCATCAAAATTTGTACCTGACGCAAATTTCTCTGGCAGTCTTTTTGGTAAAAATGGAGAAGTGTTAGCTGGAAATGCTATTAGCGATAAATGGCAAGGCGTAATCGGTGCTACTGCAACAAAAGAAGATAAAAAATAAATTCGTTTCTAACTAATCTGAAAGCTATCCTTTGGGATAGCTTTTTTACTTTTTAATCAGTACTAATAGCGCATCGGTAAAAGATTCCGGGTTTTCATAATGCGCGTTATGTCCGGCATTAGGGATAAGCTGATGATTGAGTTTATTGTCGGAGGCGATTTTTCTAAATTTCTGATCATCTTCACCGATAAAAAAGGTGATATTCGACTTAGTTTCAGAGAGCGATGGTAAGAAATAGTTTTGTTTTGCAAGACTAGTCGCTTCAAGCATAGCCGCAACGGCTGATCTGTTATTGTTTTGGCGTTTTTCGATTAAATTTAACCGCTTGTGTTGGCCTAAATTAGTAAAAACGGCTTGTTGATACCAATCATTTAATACTTTCACTATCGGTTCGTTACGGAAACGTTCCGCCCATTGATGGTCGTTTTGCCAACGAGCTTGGCGTTCTGCATCCGTTGCTAAGCCGATGTTCGTTCCTTCAAGAATCGTGTGTTTTAGCTGAGGATTATTGGTGTTGAGTGTATAGTCCAACGCTAAACGCCCACCTAACGAATAGCCGACCAAATAAAAAGGCTGATTGCCGATATATTGTAAAATGGTTTGATGAATGAGTTCTCTGGCATGAGTAAAGCCGTGGCAGGCAATATGTTCGCTTGCGCCATGTAAGGGGAGATCAATGGTAAGCGGTCGAATTTGCGGAAAATTTTGCAAGCGGTCTAACACCGCCTGCCAATCTTGTTGCGAACCGAGTAAACCGTGCAGAAACACCACTGGTGTACCCGTTTCACTGTGCCATGTTGCGTGGAGCATTAGGCGATTTCCGCTTGCGAGATTTGTTTGATTAACGATTTATAAAGGTTGCTACCGTCTTGATCATTTACTTTGATTTCAACGATGGTCACCCCTTTACGTCCGTAAGCGAGTTTTAGTTTGGCTTTAAGATCCGCCCATGTAAACGGACGGATATATTCAATGCCGAACATGGTTGCAATCGGAGCAAATTCGTAGTTGTGTGATAAACGGTAGAATTGTTCTTTCGCTTGCGCTTCCACCGGTAACATATCGAAAATCGCACCGCCGCTATTATTAATTACAAATAAAATACACGGGTGGCTAATTTTATTCAGTAATGAAACCGAATTAAGATCATGTAAAGCGGAAATATCACCGATAACGCCAACTGTCGGCTGACCTCTACCTTTTGCCACACCCGCCATCGTTGCGATTAAACCGTCAATGCCGCTGGCACCACGGTTGGTATAAACCGGATAACCTTCCGGTAATTTACATAACGCATCGACTAAGCGTACAAATAAGCTGTTACCGATAAATAAATTACCGCTGGTCGCCAACACTTCTTCAATATGATGCGCTAATGAAGCTTCATTTAGACTGCCGCCTACTTGCTGTTCGATAAAACCGGCACAGAATTGTGACAGTGCAAGCGGCTCTAATAGCCACGGTTTTTGACGAAGCGGCGGATGCACGCGTAAGAAATGGTGCGCTTTCGCCACAAAACGGGTTTGATGATGTGCAAACGGATTCAGATAATCTTTATATTCGTCCACTTGCCAAAATTCGCCTTTAAAGGCTTCAAGGAATTTATTCACTCTTTTACTGACGATTTGGCCGCCGAACTGAATCACGATATCCGCTTGTAACAAACGCTGATGAACCGTGTTGTTAGACAGCCAAATATCCGCATACGGCAAATTGGCATCGACGCAAGATTGCACGTCGGTGATTAAACACCAGCCGAGAGTTTCCGCCCAGGCTTTGATGCCGATACCTTGTTCGACCGGTAATTTACCGACTACGATTACGCCGCGTTTGGTACGCCAATAATCCCAATTCTCGTGCATCGACACTTCGCTTTGAATCGTTTGGCTGTTAATCCATTTGGTTTGTGAATTGATTAACCAACTTTGAACCGGTTTTAACCATGGATGAGTCGCGATTGCATTTTCATCCGCTTCATATAACGGTTCGGCAAAAGGGGCATTGATATGAACTACACCGCCTTGTTGGCTTTGCGTGACGCACGCTTGTTCAATCGTTGCGACTAACCAGCTTGCGGTATAATGTTCCGACGGTTTCGGTAAGTTAATACTCGTAATCGGATAATCGGCAAAAATACCTTGTTGGGGAATCGCTTGATTTGCGCCGCAACCGATTAATTCCGGCGGGCGATCGGCGGAAAGTACGATTAATTTATGATGTGTCAGACTGGCTTCGATAACTGCAGGGTAAAGGTTTGCCACAGCCGTACCTGAGGTCACGATAATCGCGACCGGATCATTGGTCGCTTTGGCAATACCGAGAGCAAAAAAGCCCAGTCCGCGTTCATCGAAGTGACTATGGCATTGAGCCTGTTGATCTTGTTGTAATTGTAGGGCTTCGAGAGTTAAAGGTGTTGAACGTGAACCCGGTGCGATACAGAAATGTTTCACGCCGTAACGTAATAAGGCGTTTACGATCACTTTTGCCCAAGTGCGGTTAAAGGTGCTGACTGTCATATCTCTTCCCTGTTTCTCTATAACTGGTTTAATTTTCACTAAATGGCAAGATTGTAGCAAAATCTGGCAAAAATGGGTGGAAAATTACCGCTTGTTATTCATTTTATTTCGCTTTTTATCAAATCGTTTTTTGCAGATTTACAAAATTAATGAGAAGTACTTCACAGATTTTGAACTTTATGAATGAAAATTACTCCGTTAAAGCTATAATAAATGGCGTATTTATTCATAAGTTTTACGGAGTTTGGAGAAATGTTATCAGATGCGGATATTTTCCAACGTTATCAAACTAAGCGTATTGAGTTTGAACGGGATACTGAAATTAGTTTAATCGGACATTCTCTGTTTGATATGTGGAGTGATTGGCAAACGAATCTCGAGTTTAAAGGACAAACGGTTGCTAATTTAGCTATTTCCGGTGTGAGTACCCGCCAATATTTAGATGTTATAGCGAAACCGCAACATATTAAAAAGTTGGGACAATCCGTTTTCTTTTTCCTCGGCGTAAACGATATTGTTAAAGAAGCCGATTATTCTCCCGCCCAAGTAATGGCGTGGTTATTGCAAATTATTCAGCAAATTCAACCGCTTGCAATGCCAAATACCCGCTATTTTTTACTTGAAGCCACACCTGTTCGTCATATTAGTACGGTAACCAATGTTCAAATTCAGCAGCTTAATGCTTATTTAGCGGAACATTGTCCGACTTATCTTACCTTTATTCGGACATTTGATGCTTTTACTGATCATGAAGGTAATTTAAACGCTGATTTCACCACGGATGGGTTACATTTTAATTTACAAGGTTATGCTGTTTTGCGTCAGTTATTAGAAAGCTATGTATAAGCTTTATTTGAAAGCATAACGAACTCAAGGAGTTTATATGTCAAAGTTATCTCATACGGAAGTATTGAATACGATTCGAAACGGTTTAATCGCTTCGTGTCAGCCGGTTGATGACGGCCCGATGGACAAACCGGAGATCGTGGCGGCGATGGCGCAAGCCTCGCTTATCGGCGGTGCGGCAGGATTACGTATTGAAGGGGTCGATAATTTAAAAGCGACTCGTCCGACGGTGAAAGCGCCGATTATTGCGATTGTAAAACGTGATTTACCGGATAGTCCGGTACGTATTACCCCGTTTTTACAAGATATTGATGATCTGGCTACAGCCGGTGCCGATATTATTGCGGTGGACGGTACGGATCGTGTTCGACCGGTTACGATTGAAGCGGCGTTAAAACGTATTCACGAGCAAGGCTGTTTGGCCATGGCGGACTGCTCGACTTTGGCAGAGGGGTTATATTGTCAGCAACTCGGTTTCGATATTGTCGGTAGTACGATGTCGGGTTATACCGGTGGGGAAGTACCGAATGAACCGGATTATCAGTTAGTTAAAGATTTAAAAGCGGCGGGTTGTTTTGTGATGGCGGAAGGGCGTTATAACTCACCGCAACTGGCAAAAACCGCAATTGAAATCGGTGCGGATTGCGTCACGGTCGGTTCGGCATTAACGCGTTTGGAGCATATTGTCGGCTGGTTTGCTGATGAGATAAAAACTGCGAAAGTTTAAGGGGAATGTATGCGTTGTTTAGCATTAGATATCGGCGGTACTAAGATTGCCTCGGCATTAGTCGAAAACGGAGTCATTTCCCAACGCCGACAAATCAGCACACCGCAACAAGATGCGGCGGAAGCGATGCACCATACTTTAGCGGACATTTTGCAACACTACCAAGGGCAGTTTGATGCGGTGTCAGTGGCTTCAACCGGTATTATCAATAACGGTGTTTTAACCGCATTAAACCCGAAAAATTTAGGTGGGTTAGCTTTTTTTCCATTGCAAGAAAGTATTGCACGTCATACCGATAAACCGATTTTCTTACTCAATGACGTGCAAGCGGCGGCTTGTGCCGAATATCAACATCAAGATAAACAAGCGGTCGAAAATTTTGTATTTATTACCGTTTCAACCGGCGTTGGCGGTGGCATTATCCAAAACGGCAAATTGCTAACCCAACCAAATGGCGTAGCAGGGCATATTGGACATACTTTAGCGGATCCGAACGGACCAGTCTGTGGCTGTGGTCGCCGAGGTTGTGTGGAAGCGATTGCTTCCGGGCGAGCTATCGAAGCGGTTTCAAGCCAATGGACAGAACCTTGTACCCCGAAACAAGTATTTGAGCAATTCCGAGCGGGCAACGTACAAGCGGTCGAATTAGTCGAAAAATCTGCAAAAGTGATCGCCAATTTAGTGGCGGATTTAACCATTGGTTTAGATACGCAAAAAGTGGTGATCGGCGGTAGTGTCGGCTTGGCAGAAGGTTATTTGCCGCTCGTGCAAAAATATTTAGCCGAAATGCCGCATTTCTATCATTGTGAATTGGAAGCGGCGAAATATGGTGGTGATGCCGGTTTAATCGGTGCAGCGGCATGGGCGGAACAACATTTTTAATTAAATTTAAGGAACATAATATGAAAAATTTAACCGGTATTTTTAGTGCGTTACTCGTAGCATTTAACGAAGACGGCTCAATTAATGAAAAAGGCTTGCGCCAAATTATTCGTCATAATATCGACAAAATGAAAGTGGACGGTTTATATGTCGGCGGTTCAACCGGAGAAAACTTTATGCTTTCCACCGCAGAGAAAAAAGAAATTTTCCGTATCGCAAAAGACGAAGCGAAAGATCAAATTGCCCTGATTGCTCAAGTGGGTAGCGTGAATTTACAAGAGGCGGTTGAATTAGGTAAATATGCAACCGAATTAGGTTATGACTGTTTATCGGCGGTGACACCGTTCTATTACAAATTCAGCTTTGCCGAAATCAAACATTATTACGACACCATTATTGCCGAAACCGGCAACAATATGATCGTCTATTCGATTCCGTTCTTAACCGGTGTGAATATCGGTGTAGAGCAGTTCGGCGAATTGTATAAAAATCCGAAAATTTTAGGGGTGAAATTTACCGCCGGCGATTTCTATTTATTGGAACGCTTGAAAAAAGCCTATCCGAACCATTTAATTTGGGCGGGCTTTGATGAAATGATGTTACCTGCGGTGGCACTAGGCGTGGACGGTGCAATCGGTTCGACCTTCAACGTGAACGCACCGCGCGCTCGTCAAATTTTTGAATTGACCAAACAAGGTAAATTGGCGGAAGCGTTAGCGGTACAACACGTGACCAATGATTTGATTGAAGGCATTTTAGCGAACGGTTTATATCTCACCATTAAAGAATTACTTAAATTACAAGGTGTGGAAGCCGGTTATTGCCGTGAGCCGATGACCGCTAAAGCAACCGATAAACAACTTGAAGTGGCAAAAGCGCTTTATGCAAAATTTTTATAAAATTTGACCGCTTGTCATATATAACAACAATAATTAGGAAATATTATGCGTCTTATCCCATTACAAACCAGCGAGCAAGTGAGCCGTTGGGCCGCTCGCCATATTGTTGAACGAATCAATCAATTTCAGCCGACTGCGGATCGTCCTTTTGTGTTAGGTTTACCGACCGGCGGTACACCGCTACAGACTTATAAGGAATTGATTCGTTTATATCAAGCCGGCGAAGTGAGCTTTCAGCACGTGGTTACGTTTAATATGGACGAATATGTCGGCTTACCTAAGGAACATCCGCAAAGTTACCATACTTTTATGTACCGTAACTTCTTTGACCATATCGATATTCAACCGCAAAATATCAATATTTTGAACGGCAATACCGAGGATCATGATGCGGAATGTCGCCGCTATGAAGAGAAAATTCAGTCATACGGAAAGATCAATCTGTTTATGGGCGGTGTCGGTGTGGACGGTCATATTGCGTTTAACGAACCGGCTTCCTCTTTAAGTTCACGTACTCGGATTAAAACGCTAACCGAAGATACCTTAATTGCGAACTCTCGTTTTTTTGACAATGATGTTGCCAAAGTACCGAAATATGCCTTAACCATCGGTGTGGCGACCTTGTTAGATGCGGAAGAAGTGATGTTGCTGATCACAGGCCATAATAAAGCATTGGCATTACAGGCTTGTGTCGAAGGGGCGGTAAATCATATGTGGACGGTCACCGCATTACAAATGCACAAACGAGGAATTGTAGTGTGTGACGAACCTGCGACTCAAGAACTCAAAGTCAAAACCGTGAAATATTTCACCCAATTAGAAACACAAGCAATTCAAAGCGTGTTGTAAGTTTTAAGGTCTGTTACACTATGAACAGACCTTTTCCTTTGGAGAACAAGAATGAAATATGCGTTCACCAACAGCGTGATTTATACCGCCAAAGAGGTGCTATATGGACACGCTGTGGTTATTGAAAATGACAAAATCCAAGCGATCATACGTGAAGAACAATTAGCGGACGATATCCAACGTATTAATTTACAGGGGCATAATCTCACCGCCGGTTTTATTGACTTACAGCTAAACGGCTGTGGCGGCGTGATGGTAAATAGCGAACCGACAGTTCACACTTTTGAAATTATGCAGCAAACCAATTTACGTTCAGGCACAACAAGTTATTTACCGACCTTTATTACTGCACCTGATGAGGGTATGAAACAAGTAGTCGCAGCGATGCGTGATTATTTGCAGAAATATCAAAATCAAGCACTCGGTTTGCATTTGGAAGGCCCTTATCTCAGCCTTGAGAAAAAAGGTGTACATCGTGCCGAATATGTGCGTGAAATCAGCCCTGAAATGCAACAGTTTCTATGTGATAACGCTGATGTGATCACCAAAATTACTTTAGCGGCGGAGAACCCGACCGCAAAAGCAATTCCTGAATTTGTGAAAAGTGGCATTATTGTGTCGGTCGGACACTCGAACGCCACTTATCAAGTGGCAAAACAAGCGTTTGCCAATGGTGCAACCTTTGCTACCCATTTACACAATGCTATGTCGCCTATCAGTTCCGGACGTGCAATGGGCGTTGTCGGCGCTGTGTTAGACAGCGATGAGGTTTATACCGGTATTATTGTGGACGGTTTACACGTCGAATTTGGTAATGTCAAAATCGCTAAACGAGCTAAAGGTGACAAACTTTGTATCGTCACCGATGCCACTGCAGCGGCAGGTTCGGATATCGAACAATTTGATTTTGTCGGTACCACGGTGTATGTGCGTGACGGTAAATGCTATGACGCTAACGGCACTTTAGGCGGAGCATCCATTACGATGATCGAATCGGTTAAAAATGCGGTGCAGGAAGTTGGGATTCCGTTAGATGAAACGTTGAGAATGTGTAATTACTATCCGGCGAAAGCGATTGGTGTTGATGATCGTTTAGGTTCGATTGAAGTGGGTAAAATTGCGAATCTGACCGTCTTTACCAACCGTTTCGAAGTAATTGGTTGTGTGGTAAACGGTGAATGGAACGCTTTTAGCCAAGAATGAAATAAGCATTAATGAAACAAGCGGTTAGATTTCAAGAAAGTTTTGCAAAAAAATATTGAAATCTAACCGCTTGTTAGAAGAAAAAGGGCTATCATCCGATAGCCCTTAATATATTTAAGATATCCCGCTTATTTTAAGCTACCTACCATATCTTCCGGACGAACCCATTCATCGAATTGTTCAGCGGTAACTAAACCTAAGTTAATCGCTTCTTCTTTTAAGGTTGTCCCGTTTTTATGTGCGGTTTTCGCAATTTTCGCCGCATTTTCATAACCGATATGTGTATTTAATGCGGTCACCAACATTAACGATTGGTCAAGTTGTTGTTTAATACGTTGATAGTTCGGTTCAATACCTGTTGCACAGTGTTCGTCAAACGAAATACATACATCCGCTAAAAGTTGCGCAGATTGTAAGAAGTTTGCCGCCATTACCGGTTTGAATACGTTTAATTGGAAGTGACCTTGGCTACCGGCAAATGAAATGGTGGTATCGTTACCTAATACTTGTGCCGCAACCATTGTCATCGCTTCACATTGAGTCGGATTAACTTTACCCGGCATAATTGATGAACCCGGTTCATTTTCAGGAATTAAGATTTCACCGATACCTGAACGAGGGCCGGAAGCTAATAAACGAATGTCGTTCGCAATTTTGAATAAAGACATAGCGATTTGTTTTAATGCACCGTGTGTTTCAACGATTGCATCGTGGGTTGCTAGTGCTTCAAATTTATTTTCCGCCGTGATAAACGGTAAACCGGTAAATTTCGCAATATATTCCGCTACTTTCACGTCATAGCCTTTCGGTGTATTTAAGCCGGTACCTACCGCCGTACCGCCCAATGCCATTTGACGTAAATGCGGTAAGGTATTTTTCAGTGCGATTAAACCGAAATGTAATTGTGCCGCATAAGCGGAGAATTCTTGACCTAATGTAAGCGGTGTTGCGTCCATTAAGTGAGTACGACCGATTTTAACCACGTCTTTAAACGCTTCTGATTTTGCCGCGAAAGTTTTTTGTAAACGTTCTACCGCAGGAATAGTTTGTTCAACTACTTTTTTATAAGCGGCGATATGCATTGCGGTTGGATATGTGTCGTTTGACGATTGTGATTTGTTTACGTCATCATTCGGGTGAATAACCGATTTCTCACCTAATTTACCACCGTGAATAACGTGCGCACGGTTTGCAATAACTTCATTTAAGTTCATATTAGATTGCGTACCGGAACCAGTTTGCCAAATGACAAGCGGGAATTCTTCATCTAATTTACCGGCAAGGATTTCATCACATGCTTGTGCGATTAAATCGCGTTTTTCCGCAGGTAATACACCTAAATCTGTATTTGCAAATGCAGCCGCTTTTTTCAAGTAACCGAATGCTTCAATGATTTCTTTTGGCATTGATGCTTCGGGACCAATTTTAAAATTATTACGTGAACGCTCTGTTTGCGCCGCCCAATAACGATTAGCTGGTACTTGAACTTCGCCCATGGTATCTTTTTCAATACGGAATTCCATTGTGTTCTCCTATAGGATAAAAATAGATTTTACTTAAATAAACTAACGAGTTATAGGTAGGATGGTAGCATTGAGATAATAAGAAAGGAACTAACTTAGCGTATTCCTTTCTAGTTTTTTATTGGTTTTGTGATATGGATCATAAATAAAGCAAATTAGTTGCTAGATGAGATAGTGAAGCGTTTACGCAGACCCGCATTATAAAGAGCCAAATCAGCTTCAACCAGTAAAGATTGTTTTTCCCGTTTAGATAACATATAGATATATTTGTGTTCAAGAGCACCGTAAAGCTTGAAGAGCAGTAATTCTGTTACTTCTAAACCGAGCAGTATCAGTTTGACGAAAGCGTCTATAATCCCCACGTTTTTCAGGTCGTCTACCGTATAAATTTCAACACGTGCCAGTAATCTTTCGATATTAATATTTAAATTGGGAAGGAGACGAATTTTATTTTTATTTTGAGAAATCAGCTTTGCTTTTGCCGTTTGATATTCTTCGATAGAAGACAGAATCCAGTGCGTATATGAATGAAGATTATGAATAATAGAAGAAGGTATGAAATAAAAAATATGAGATTGCTGTTTGCCGATACGGCGGTCGATAAGAAAATGTACCGGTATCGTGCGTATTATATCTGAATAAAATCGGTCTGATTTTCTTAAGTATAACTTATCATTTTTATGATCATAGAGGGCGAACATAGTATCGTCTTTAAATATTCCTAAGTAAGAAAAATAGCTTTTGAAGTTGATTTCTCCAATCGGACTAAAAATCTCCTTAAGATATTGGAACTTTTTTGGGGATATTGCCATTGTGTTTCTCCTTTGTAACTTATGTTTATTGTGTTTTTAATTTGGTAGATGGTTGTTTGTATATTTTGCAAAATAAATTTATTATTGTCAATAATGTAAATATTTTAGCTTAAACAACTTTAATACACGCCAGTACAGTTATTTCCGGTAAAAAGCAAATTAAAGCTTGCTTTTAAATATTTTTTACAATAGAATATCGCCACTTTGATGCTCATCGTATTTACGATGTAGATACGAAGATTTTAAAGTCGCTTGGTGTAATCATTTATCAAGCGGTACTACAGATATTGTAGTACATACAATGTTTCCGATTTGGAAACTATATAGGTATAACTGCGCTCCCTTATATTTTATGATTTAAGTGGTAGTTCGGTTTTTTTATTAGCTAAATTTTAATTGGAGCTCTGGTCTAATGCAGAACCAAAGAATCCGTATCCGCTTAAAAGCATTTGATCATCGTTTAATTGATCAATCTACTGCGGAGATCGTAGAAACAGCTAAACGTACTGGTGCACAAGTTCGTGGTCCAATTCCTTTACCAACTCGTAAAGAACGTTTTACTGTATTGATTTCTCCACACGTGAACAAAGATGCACGTGACCAATATGAAATCCGTACTCACAAACGTTTAGTTGATATTGTTGAGCCAACAGAAAAAACTGTTGATGCATTAATGCGTTTAGATCTAGCTGCTGGCGTTGATGTTCAGATTAGTCTAGGTTAATTGGGAATTTTAAGAGGTTATTACAATGATTGGTTTAGTCGGTCGTAAAGTTGGTATGACCCGCGTTTTCACTGAAGACGGCGTGTCAATTCCAGTTACCGTTATCGAAATCGAAGCCAACCGTGTTACTCAAGTTAAAACCCTTGAAAACGATGGCTATTCTGCAATTCAAGTTACTACCGGTTCGAAAAAAGCGAATCGTGTAACTAAGCCAGAAGCAGGCCATTTCGTGAAAGCAGGTGTTGAAGCTGGTCGCGGTTTATGGGAATTTCGTACTGAAGGTGAAGAATTCACTTTAGGTCAAGAAATCAATGTTGACATCTTTACAGATGTTAAAAAAGTAGATGTTACTGGTACTTCTAAAGGTAAAGGTTTCCAAGGCGGTGTTAAACGTTGGAACTTCCGTACTCAAGATGCTACCCATGGTAACTCTTTATCACATCGTGTACTTGGTTCTATTGGTCAAAACCAAACTCCGGGTCGTGTGTTTAAAGGTAAAAAAATGGCAGGACACTTAGGTGCTGAGCGTGTAACTGTTCAATCACTTGAAGTTGTTCGTGTAGATGCTGAGCGTAAATTATTATTAGTTAAAGGTGCCGTTCCGGGTGCAACTAATAGTGATGTTATCGTAAAACCGGCAGTTAAAGCATAAGTCTAGGAGATAGAGATGGAATTACAAGTTGTAGGTGCAAACGCACTAACTGTTTCTGAAACTACCTTCGGACGTGAGTTTAACGAAGCGTTAATCCACCAAGTAGTTGTTGCATATGCGGCAGGTGCTCGTCAAGGTTCACGCGCTCAAAAAACTCGTGCTGAAGTGTCTGGTTCAGGTAAAAAACCTTGGCGTCAAAAAGGTACAGGTCGCGCACGTTCTGGTGATATCAAATCACCAATCTGGCGTTCAGGTGGTATCACATTCGCTGCGAAACCACAAGATCACAGCCAAAAAGTGAACAAAAAAATGTACCGTGGTGCAATCAAAAGCATCCTTTCTGAATTAGTTCGTCAAGAACGTTTAGTGGTTGTTGAGAAATTCGAAATCGAAGCACCAAAAACTAAAGTATTAGTACAAAAATTAAAAGATTTAGCGTTAAACGACGCTTTAATCATCACTGCAAACTTAGATGAGAATCTATTCTTAGCAGCACGTAACTTATACAAAGTAGACGTTCGTGATGTTCAAGGTATCGATCCAGTAAGTTTAATCGCTTTCGATAAAGTGGTTATCACTGCTGATGCGGTAAAACAAATTGAGGAGATGTTAGCATGATTCAACAAGAACGTTTGCTAAAAGTGCTTAAAGCACCACATATCTCTGAAAAAGCGACGAATAATGCTGAAAAAGGCAACACTATCGTTTTCAAAGTAGCATTAGATGCTAATAAAGTTGAAATTGCTAACGCAGTTGAACAATTATTTGAAGTGAAAGTGGATTCTGTACGTACTGTTGTTGTTAAAGGTAAAACTAAACGTCACGGTGCTAAATCAGGTCGTCGTAGTGACTGGAAAAAAGCTTATGTTACTCTTCAAGAAGGTCAATCACTTGACTTCGTTGAAGGTGCGGCAGAGTAATTACGGAGGAGAATTTATAAATGGCTATCGTTAAATGTAAGCCGACCTCCGCTGGTCGTCGTCACGTAGTTAAAGTTGTTAACGCAGAATTACATAAGGGTAAACCTTATGCACCTTTATTAGATAGCAAATCTAAAACTGGTGGTCGTAACAATTTAGGTCGTATCACAACTCGTCACATCGGTGGCGGTCACAAACAACACTACCGTTTAGTGGATTTCAAACGTAACAAGTTAGATATCCCTGCAGTAGTTGAGCGTTTAGAATACGATCCGAACCGTTCTGCGAACATTGCATTAGTGCTTTATAAAGATGGTGAACGCCGTTATATCTTAGCACCAAAAGGTTTATCTGTTGGTGATACGATTCAAGCGGGTGCTTCAGCTCCGATTAAAGCTGGTAATGCGTTACCAATGCGTAATATCCCGGTAGGTACTACAGTTCATAACGTTGAATTAAAACCTGGTAAAGGTGGTCAAATTGCACGTTCTGCTGGTGCTTACGTACAAATTATCGCTCGTGAAGGTAACTATGTAACTTTACGTCTTCGTTCAGGCGAAATGCGTAAAGTATTAGCTGAGTGTACTGCAACCATCGGTGAAGTAGGTAACTCAGAGCATATGCTTCGCGTTCTTGGTAAAGCAGGTGCTAACCGCTGGAGAGGCGTTCGCCCTACAGTTCGTGGTACTGCGATGAACCCGGTAGACCACCCGCACGGTGGTGGTGAAGGTCGTAACTTCGGTAAACACCCTGTTACACCTTGGGGCGTTCAAACCAAAGGTAAGAAAACTCGTCACAACAAACGTACTGATAAATATATCGTACGTCGTCGTGGCAAATAATTTTATTCATTAATATAGGATAGTCCAATGCCACGTTCCCTCAAGAAAGGTCCTTTCCTTGACCTACACTTGTTGAAGAAGGTAGAGAAGGCGGTGGAAAGCGGGGATAAAAAACCAATTAAAACTTGGTCCCGTCGTTCAATGATCATTCCATCAATGATTGGTTTGACCATCGCAGTCCATAATGGTCGTCAGCACGTTCCAGTTTATGTATCAGACGAAATGATCGGTCATAAATTAGGTGAATTTGCACCGACTCGTACATACCGCGGTCATGCCGCAGATAAGAAAGCTAAGAAATAAGAGGTAAAAGATGGAAACTATTGCTAAACATCGTTACGCTCGTACCTCTGCACAAAAAGCTCGCTTAGTTGCTGACTTAATTCGCGGTAAAAAAGTTGCGCAAGCATTAGAAATTTTAACTTTCACTAACAAAAAAGCATCAGCTTTAGTTAAGAAAGTATTAGAATCAGCTATTGCAAACGCAGAGCACAATGATGGTGCAGATGTAGACGATCTTAAAGTTGCTAAAATCTTCGTAGATGAAGGTCCAAGCATGAAACGTGTAATGCCACGTGCAAAAGGTCGTGCAGATCGTATCTTAAAACGTACAAGCCACATTACTGTGGTTGTGTCAGATCGTTAATCGGTAGGAGAATAACAAATGGGTCAGAAAGTACATCCTAATGGTATTCGCCTTGGTATTGTTAAACCATGGAACTCTACTTGGTTCGCGAATACACAAGATTTCGCTGATAACTTAGACGGCGATTTCAAAGTACGTAAATTCTTAAACAAAGAGTTAGCGAACGCTTCAGTATCACGTATCACTATTGAACGTCCTGCAAAAAGCATTCGTGTAACTATCCACACAGCTCGTCCTGGTATCGTTATCGGTAAAAAAGGCGAAGATGTTGAAAAATTACGTAACGCAGTATCTCAAATTGCTGGCGTTCCGGCTCAAATCAACATCGCTGAAGTGAAAAAACCTGAGCTAGATGCGAAATTAGTAGCAGATAGCATCGCTTCTCAACTTGAACGTCGTGTAATGTTCCGTCGTGCAATGAAACGTGCGGTACAAAACGCAATGCGTTTAGGTGCTAAAGGTATCAAAGTTGAAGTTAGCGGTCGTTTAGGTGGTGCAGAAATTGCTCGCTCAGAGTGGTATCGTGAAGGCCGTGTGCCATTACATACACTTCGTGCAGACATCGACTATAACACTGCGGAAGCTCACACAACTTACGGCGTAATCGGCGTTAAAGTGTGGATCTTCAAAGGTGAAATCCTCGGTGGTATGGCTGCAGTGATTGAATCTGAAAAAGAACCAGCGGCACAGCCTAAAAAGGCGCCACGTGGCAAAGGTCGTAAATAAGGAGAATCACTGAATGTTACAACCAAAACGCACAAAATTCCGTAAAGTACACAAAGGCCGTAACCGTGGTATCGCGGGCGGTACAGAAGTGAGCTTCGGTACATTCGGTTTAAAAGCAGTTGGTCGCTGCCGTTTAACAGCTCGTCAAATCGAAGCGGCACGTCGTGCAATGACACGTGCAGTTAAACGTCAAGGTAAAATCTGGATCCGTGTGTTCCCAGACAAACCAATTACTGAAAAACCATTAGAAGTCCGTATGGGTAAAGGTAAAGGTAACGTTGAGTACTGGGTAGCTTTAATCCAACCGGGTAAAGTTTTATATGAAATGGATGGTGTTTCTGAAGAAATCGCACGTCACGCATTTGCGTTAGCGGCAGCGAAATTACCAGTTAAAACCACATTTGTAACTAAGACGGTGATGTAATGAAAGCTCAAGAACTACGTAACAAAAATGTTGAAGAGCTGAATGCTGAATTAATCAACCTTTTAGGTGAACAATTCAAATTGCGTATGCAAGCAGCCACCGGTCAGCTTCAACAAACCCATCAGTTAAAACAAGTGCGTCGTAGTATTGCACAAGTTAAAACTGTATTAACCGAAAAGGCGGGTGAGTAATGACTGATAAAATTCGTACAGTACAAGGTAAAGTAGTTAGCGACAAAATGGATAAATCATTTGTAGTTGCTATCGAACGTACAGTGAAACACCCTTTATACGGTAAATTCATTCGTCGTACTACTAAATTACACGTACACGATGAAAACAACGAAGCTAAATTAGGTGATGTAGTAGAAATTCAGGAATGTCGTCCTGTTTCTAAAACTAAATCACACAAATTAGTTCGTGTTGTAGAAAAAGCAGTAGCTTAATCTACGAATTCATTTATAAACAAGCGGTATAATACCGCTTGTTTTTTGCAAATTTTAAGCCCTAAAGCTAAACGATTAGGGCTTTTTTATTTGTAATTTTTAAGCGAAAGATTACCGCTAATACCGCAAAATTTTATTTGATTTATGATGGGGTGTTGGGGTATAATTCGCCACCTACTTGCATAGGGCAAGTAGATTTTCGTCCCGAAAGGGTGTTTTTTAATTTAACGGAGCACTAATATGATCCAAGAACAGACTATGCTGGATGTTGCTGATAACTCAGGGGCTCGTAGCGTAATGTGTATCAAGGTTCTAGGTGGATCGCACCGTCGTTACGCTGCTATCGGCGATATCATCAAAGTTACTGTAAAAGAAGCAATTCCACGCGGTAAAGTTAAAAAAGGTGATGTGTTAAAAGCAGTTGTTGTGCGCACCAAGAAGGGTGTTCGTCGCCCAGATGGCTCAGTTATTCGTTTCGATGGTAACGCTTGTGTAATTTTAAACAATAACACTGAGCAACCAATCGGTACTCGTATTTTTGGACCTGTGACTCGTGAACTTCGTTCTGAGAAGTTTATGAAGATCATTTCATTAGCTCCAGAAGTACTGTAAGGGGAATGTAATGGCTGCTAAAATCCGTCAAAATGATGAAGTAATTGTTCTTACCGGTAAAGATAAGGGCAAACGTGGTAAGGTAACTCAAGTGTTACCAAACGGTAAAGTAATTGTTGAAGGTGTTAAAATCATCACTAAACATGAAAAACCAGTACCTGCTTTAGGTAAAGCTGGTGGCTTAGTGAAAAAAGAAGCTGCAATTGATGTGTCAAATATTGCAATTTTCAACCCGAAAACAAATAAAGCTGACCGTGTAGGTTTTAGATTCGAAGATGGTAAAAAAGTACGTTTCTTCAAATCTAATAATGAAATTATTTAATTAACTGGAGTAATGCGATGGCGAAACTGCATGATTACTACAGAGATCAAGTAGTTAATGAATTAAAAACTAAATTCAACTACTCATCTGTCATGCAAGTCCCACGAATCGAAAAGATAACCCTGAATATGGGTGTGGGTGAAGCATTGACCGATAAAAAACTTTTAGATAACGCAGTAGCGGATCTAACAGCAATTAGCGGTCAGAAACCTTTAATTACTAAAGCACGCAAATCTGTTGCAGGCTTTAAAATCCGTCAGGGATATCCAATCGGATGCAAAGTAACCCTACGTGGTGAACGTATGTGGGAGTTCTTTGAAAGATTGATTACTATCGCTGTTCCACGTATCCGTGACTTCCGCGGTTTAAATGCGAAGTCATTCGATGGTCGTGGTAATTACAGTATGGGTGTTCGTGAACAAATCATTTTCCCAGAAATCGACTATGATAAAGTAGATCGTGTACGTGGTTTAGATATTACTATTACCACAACTGCGAAAAGTGATGAAGAAGGCCAAGCTTTATTAGCGGCTTTCAATTTCCCATTCCGTAAATAAGGTAGGTTATCGTGGCAAAACAATCAATGATTGCACGTGATGTTAAACGTGCTAAATTAGCTGATAAATTCTACGCTAAACGTGAAGAATTAAAGAAAATTATTTCTGATGCAAATTCTTCAGACGAAGATCGTTGGGCGGCAGTGTTAAAATTACAAACACTTCCGCGTGACTCAAGTCCAAGTCGTCAGCGTAACCGTTGCCGCCAAACTGGTCGTCCACACGGTGTACTTCGTAAGTTTGGCTTAAGCCGTATTAAGGTTCGTGAAGCTGCAATGCGCGGTGAAATTCCAGGCCTTAAGAAAGCAAGCTGGTAATACCTCTTTTAATTTGGAATCATGGGAGTAAATACATGAGCATGCAAGATCCAATCGCAGATATGCTGACCCGTATTCGTAACGGTCAAGCTGCGAATAAAGTTGCAATCAGTATGCCTTCATCTAAGTTAAAAGTTGCTATTGCAAGCGTTTTAGCTGAAGAAGGTTATGTTGAGAGCTTCAAAATTGTTGAAGGTTCAAAACCTGAATTGGAAATCACTTTAAAATATTTCCAAAATAAACCAGTTGTAGAAAGTATCCAACGCGTAAGCCGTCCGGGTCTTCGTATTTACAAACGTAAAGACGAATTACCAAAAGTAATGGGTGGTTTAGGTATCGCAGTTGTTTCTACATCTAAAGGTGTAATGACCGACCGTGCAGCGCGTCAAGCGGGTCTCGGCGGTGAAATTATCTGTTACGTAGCATAATAGAGGGTAGGAAGAATGTCTCGTGTTGCAAAAGCACCTGTTAATATTCCTGCCGGTGTTGAAGTAAAACTCAACGGTCAGCTATTAACAGTTAAAGGAAAAAACGGCGAGTTATCTCGTGAAATTCATAATGCAGTTGAAGTAAATCAAGATGCTAACGCATTAACTTTCGCACCACGTGCTGGTGTTGCTAATGCAGATGCTCAAGCAGGTACTGCTCGTGCACTTGTTAATGCTATGGTTATCGGTGTTACTGAAGGCTTTACGAAGAAATTGCAATTAGTCGGTGTTGGTTACAGAGCTCAAATGAAAGGTAACGTAGTTGCTTTGAGCTTAGGTTATTCACACCCGGTTGAACATACGTTGCCAGCTGGCGTAACTGGTGAATGTCCGTCTCAAACAGAAATTATTCTTAAGAGTGCAGACAAACAGTTAATTGGCCAAGTAGCAGCTGATATTCGTGCATATCGCCGTCCAGAGCCTTATAAAGGCAAAGGTGTACGTTACTCTGATGAAGTAGTTCGTACAAAAGAAGCGAAGAAAAAAGTAAAGTAAGGTAACACTATGGATAAGAAAGTAGCTCGTATCCGTCGTGCAAGCCGTGCACGTCATTTAATGAGAGAGCAAGGTGCAACCCGTTTGGTTGTGCATCGCACGCCTCGCCATATTTATGCGCAGGTTATTGCACCTAATGGCTCAGAAGTACTAGCAGCAGCTTCAACTGTTGAGAAAGTAATTAAAGAGCAAGTTAAATATACTGGTAATAAAGACGCAGCTGCAGTAGTTGGTAAATTAGTTGCAGAACGCGCTTTAGCTAAAGGTATTCAAGCAGTTGCATTTGACCGTTCTGGTTTCAAATACCATGGTCGTGTGCAAGTATTGGCAGACGCTGCTCGTGAAGCTGGTCTACAGTTCTAATAGAGGAATTTGAGATGTCAAACATCGAAAAACAAGCTGGTGAACTGCAGGAAAAGCTAATCGCGGTTAACCGTGTATCTAAAACCGTAAAAGGCGGTCGTATCATGAGCTTTACTGCTTTAACAGTAGTAGGCGACGGTAACGGTCGAGTTGGTTTTGGTTACGGTAAAGCACGTGAAGTTCCAGCAGCGATCCAAAAAGCGATGGAAAAAGCTCGTCGCAATATGATTAACGTAGCTTTAAACGAAGGTACATTACAACACCCTGTTAAAGGTTCACACACTGGTTCACGTGTATTCATGCAACCGGCTAGCGAAGGTACTGGTATCATCGCCGGTGGTGCAATGCGTGCTGTGTTAGAAGTAGCGGGTGTTCACAACGTTCTTTCTAAAGCATACGGTTCAACCAACCCAATCAACGTTGTTCGTGCAACAATTGATGCACTTGCAAATATGAAATCACCTGAAATGGTTGCTGCTAAACGTGGTAAAACCGTTGAAGAAATTTTGGGGTAATTGAATATGGCAAAAACAATTAAAGTAACTCAAACTCGTAGCTCTATCGCTCGTTTACCGAAACATAAGGCAACGTTAAAAGGCTTAGGTCTTCGTCATATTCGTCATACAGTTGAATTAATCGATACTCCTGCAGTGCGTGGTATGATTAATCAAGTGTCATATATGGTTAAAGTGGAGGAATAATAGAATGCGTTTAAATTCTCTTTCTCCAGCTGAAGGTGCTAAGCACAGTGCTAAACGTTTAGGTCGTGGTATTGGTTCTGGTTTAGGTAAAACTGGTGGTCGTGGTCATAAAGGTCAAAAATCTCGTACAGGCGGCGGTGTTCGTCGTGGTTTCGAGGGTGGTCAAATGCCTTTATATCGTCGTTTACCAAAATTTGGTTTTACTTCATTAAAATCATTCCGTGTTGCTGAAATTCGTTTAAACGACTTAGCTAAAGTAGATGGTAATGAAGTCACTTTAGAAACACTCAAGGCTGCTAATGTAATTACTAAAGATATCTTATCTGTTAAAGTTATTCTTGCAGGTAAAGTAGAAAAAGCTTTAGTGATTAAAGGCTTACGTGTAACTAAAGGTGCTAAAGCTGCTATCGAAGCTGCTGGCGGTTCTATCGAGGAATAATAGATGGCAAAGCAACCAGGGTACCAAGGTAGTACACAAAAAGGGACTGGCGAGCTTAAATCAAGATTATTATTTGTTTTAGGTGCGTTAATCGTTTTCCGTATCGGTTCTTTTATACCTGTTCCTGGCATTGATGCTTCTGTATTATCCGAATTAGTTCGACAACAGCAAGGCACCATCATTGATATGTTTAATATGTTCTCTGGTGGTGCTTTAAGCCGAGCGTCTATATTTGCGCTAGGTATCATGCCTTATATTTCAGCGTCTATTATTGTTCAATTATTAACTGCGATTCATCCTCCTTTAGCAGAATTGAAAAAGGAAGGTGAAGCGGGACGCCGAAAAATCAGCAAATATACTCGTTATGCTACTTTGTTATTAGCATTTATTCAGTCTATTGGTATTTCTATTGCCCTGCCGAATATGTTACAAGGATTAGTCCCTAATCCGAGTATCTTATTCTATGTAACGTCTGTAATCAGCCTAGTAACGGGAACGATGTTCCTAATGTGGTTAGGCGAACAAATCACTGAACGTGGTATCGGTAACGGTATCTCTCTGATTATCTTTGCAGGTATCGTTGCAGATTTACCGGCGACAATTGGGCAGACAATTGAACAAGCTCGTCAAGGCGAGATTTCTTTACTTGTTTTATTATTAGTAGCTGTAATTGCATTTGCAGTAACATATTTTGTTGTCTTTGTTGAACGCGGACAAAGAAGAATTGTGGTAAATTATGCAAGTCGCCAACAAGGTAGAATGATGGCTCCTGCAAGATCTTCTCATTTACCGTTAAAAGTTAATATGGCAGGTGTAATTCCTGCAATCTTCGCATCAAGTATCATCTTATTCCCTGCAAGTATTACGCAGTGGTTTGGTCAGAGCGAAGGGCTTGAATGGTTATTTGATTTATCACAATTATTACAGCCGGGACAACCTTTATATATTGTGTTATTCACAATGGCGGTAATCTTCTTTGCATTCTTTTATACGGGAATGCAATATAATCCTCGTGATACAGCGGATAATTTGAAGAAATCAGGTGCGTTTGTACCAGGTTATCGACCAGGCGAACAAACATCTCGTTATATTGATAAAGTAATGACACGTTTAACTTTAATCGGTGCGTTGTATATTACTTTTGTTTGTTTGGTTCCTTATATCATTACATCTTTGTGGAAAGTGCCATTCCAATTAGGTGGTACTTCATTATTAATCGTAGTGGTAGTTATTATGGATTTCATCGCACAGATTCAAAGTCATTTAATGTCATTACAATATGACTCTGTGTTGAAGAAAGCCAATTTGAAAGGCTTAGGGCAATAGTCCCTTAGATCAAAAAGGATAAGCAATGAAAGTTCGTGCTTCAGTTAAGAAATTATGCCGTAACTGTAAAGTTGTTAAGCGTGAAGGTGTTGTTCGCGTAATTTGTAGCGATCCTAAACACAAACAACGTCAAGGTTAATTCGTATTCTTTCTTGCAAAGAACCCGCTGAGCAGGTATACTGCTCAGCTCATTCGTCCTGATATACTGTTTGAGTATCCTGAAACGGGCTTTTCAAGATCAGTATATCAATAAACTTAAATAATAGGAGTGCATAGTGGCCCGTATTGCAGGCATTAACATTCCTGATCAAAAACACACTGTAATCGCATTAACTGCAATTTACGGTATCGGTAAGACTCGTGCTAAAGCTATCTGTGCAGCAACGGGTATTGCTGAAGATGTAAAGATCAGAGAATTGTCTGAAGAGCAGATTGAAAAACTGCGTGAAGAAGTTGGTAAATTTACTGTCGAAGGTGATTTACGTCGTGAAGTAACATTAAGCATCAAACGTCTTTTAGACTTAGGTTGCTATCGTGGTTTACGTCATCGTCGTAGTTTACCGGTACGTGGTCAACGTACTAAGACTAATGCGCGTACTCGTAAGGGTCCACGCAAACCGATCAAAAAATAATCGGAGTAGATAAATAATGGCTAAAACACCAGTTCGCGCACGTAAGCGCGTTAAAAAACAGATTGCAGATGGCGTAGCTCATATCCACGCATCTTTCAATAACACAATCGTGACTATTACTGACCGTCAGGGTAATGCTCTTGCATGGGCAACTGCGGGTGGTTCAGGTTTCCGTGGTTCTCGTAAATCAACTCCGTTTGCCGCACAAGTTGCTGCAGAACGTTGTGCTGAAGCTGTTAAAGAATTCGGCTTAAAGAACTTGGAAGTTATGGTTAAAGGTCCGGGTCCAGGTCGTGAATCAACAATCCGTGCATTAAATGCAGCAGGTTTCCGTATCACGAATATTACTGATGTGACTCCGATTCCTCATAACGGTTGTCGTCCACCGAAAAAACGTCGCGTTTAATTGACGTTAGAATAATTGGAGAAAGAAAATGGCAAGATATTTGGGTCCTAAGCTCAAGCTAAGCCGTCGTGAAGGTACTGATTTATTTCTTAAATCAGGCGTTCGTGCGATTGAATCAAAATGTAGAAATCGTCTTGATGTAGCACCTGGTCAGCATGGTGCACGTAAGCCGCGTTTATCTGACTATGGTAGTCAGTTACGTGAAAAACAAAAAGTTCGCCGTATCTATGGTATCTTAGAACGTCAATTCCGTAATTACTATGCAGAAGCTAACCGCTTAAAAGGTAATACCGGTGAGAACTTATTAGTATTATTAGAAGGTCGCTTAGACAACGTAGTTTACCGTATGGGTTTTGCTGCGACTCGTGCTGAAGCACGTCAGCTCGTAAGCCATAAATCTATCGTGGTAAACGGTCGTGTAGTGAATATTCCTTCTTATCAAGTTTCTGTTGATGATGTGGTTGCTGTTCGTGAGAAATCTAAAAAACAAGCACGTATCAAAGCATCATTAGAATTAGCAACTCAACGTGAAAAACCAACTTGGTTAGAAGTTGATGCAACTAAAATGGAAGGTGTATTTAAACGTACTCCTGAACGCTCTGACTTATCAGCAGATATTAACGAACATCTGATCGTTGAGCTTTACTCTAAATAATAGTTAATTTTTAAATTATATTATTAAATTAGTAAATAAAGCTTAAAAACAAAGAGAGGATAAAATGCAGGGTTCTGTGACAGAATTTTTAAAGCCGCACTTAGTGAATATTGAACAAATTAGTTCTACTCACGCAAAAGTGACCTTAGAACCGTTAGAACGTGGTTTTGGCCATACCTTAGGTAACGCACTTCGTCGCATTTTACTTTCGTCTATGCCGGGTTGTGCCGTTACAGAAGTTGAAATTGATGGTGTATTACATGAATACAGCAGCAAAGAAGGCGTACAAGAAGATATTCTTGAAGTATTGTTAAACCTTAAAGGTCTAGCGGTAAAAGTGTCGGGTAAAGATGATATTATCTTGACACTAAATAAGTCTGGAATTGGCCCTGTAACTGCAGCCGACATTACGCATGATGGTGACGTAGAAATTGTAAATCCACACCATGTTATCTGTCATTTAACAGATAAAGACGCAGCGATTAGTATGCGTATTCGTGTTCAACGTGGTCGTGGTTATGTACCAGCATCTGCTCGTGTACATTCTCAAGATGAAGATCGTCCAATCGGTCGTTTATTAGTTGATGCTCGTTTTAGCCCAGTAGATCGCATTGCTTACAATGTGGAAGCTGCTCGTGTTGAACAACGCACAGACTTAGATAAACTCATCATTGAGATGGAAACAAATGGCACAATCGATCCAGAAGAAGCCATTCGTCGGGCTGCTACAATTTTAGCAGAACAGTTAGATGCATTCGTTGATTTACGTGATGTCCGTCAGCCTGAAGTGAAGGAAGAGAAACCGGAATTTGATCCGATTTTACTCCGTCCGGTAGATGATTTAGAGCTGACAGTTCGTTCTGCTAACTGTTTGAAAGCAGAGACAATTCACTATATCGGTGATTTAGTACAGCGTACAGAAGTTGAGTTATTAAAAACACCTAACCTTGGTAAGAAATCACTTACTGAGATTAAGGATGTGCTTGCTTCTCGCGGCTTATCACTGGGTATGCGCCTTGAGAATTGGCCTCCGGCAAGTATTGCTGAAGACTAATTTTAGGTATTAGATTTTCTAAGAAGGAATAGGTTATGCGCCATCGTAAGAGTGGACGTCAATTAAACCGTAACAGCAGCCATCGCCAAGCGATGTTCCGTAATATGGCAAGTGCTTTAATCGGTCATGAGATCATTAAAACAACTTTACCTAAAGCTAAAGAGTTACGTCGTGTAGTTGAACCATTAATTACTTTAGCAAAAGAAGATAGCGTTGCAAATCGTCGCTTAGCTTTTGCTCGTACACGCAACGTAGAAACAGTTGCTAAATTATTCAATGAATTAGGTCCACGTTTTGCACAACGTGCGGGTGGTTATACTCGTATCTTAAAATGTGGTTTCCGTGCAGGCGACAACGCGCCAATGGCTTACATTGAATTAGTTGATCGTCCTGAAGTTGCTGAAGCAGCTGCGGAATAATAGCTTAAATAGCTTATCTAAAAGCCCGAGTTTATCTCGGGCTTTATTTTTCTCAGATAAGTTAGTATTTTATTGTGAATAACGCCCATCTCATAGATCTTTTCTTGTAATTTCGTAGAAAATCAGTATAATTTACCCGCTTTTTCTATCTTAAATTTAGATAATAAAGCACGTTTAGTACCCTCACCTCGAACGAGGGTTTTATTTTTTACTATCAACATTTTTAGAGGAAGGTTATGGTAACCATTCGTTTAACTCGTGGCGGAGCTAAAAAACGCCCATTCTATCAAATCGTGGTAGCAGACAGCCGTTCACCACGTGACGGTCGTTTCATCGAGCGTATCGGTTTCTTCAATCCATTAGCAGCAGGTCAAGCTGAACGTTTACGTTTAGACGTGGCTAAAGTTGATGCTTGGGTTGCTAAAGGTGCTGAACTTTCAGATCGTGTTGCATCTTTAGTGAAAGAAGCTCGTAAAGCGGCTTAATTTCTTATTTTGCAAAGTAGGTGAGTAGTATGAGCGAACAAAAAATTGAAGTTGTCGGAAAACTAGGGGCAACCTATGGGATTCGTGGCTGGTTACGCCTCTATTCATCAACTGAAGAAACTGAAAGCATTTTCGATTATCAGCCTTGGTTCTTAAAAATTAAGGGGCAATGGCAACCGATCGAATTAGAAAGTTGGCGTTACCACAGCAATGATTTGATTGTGAAATTAAAAGGTACCGACGACCGTGAGAGCGCACAGTTATTGACGAATGCCGAAATCGGCGTAGATTTATCTGTGTTTCCTGAATTGGAGGAAGGGGATTATTACTGGCACGATTTAATCGGTTGCCAAGTTGTAAACCTTGAAGGATATACCATGGGTGTTGTAACCGAATTGATGGAAACGGGTTCAAATGATGTTTTGGTTGTACGCGCTAACAGTAAAGATGCTTTCGGTAAGCAAGAACGATTAATTCCGTTCTTATATGAACAAGTAGTTAAAAGAGTAGATCTCGCCACTAAAACAATTACGGTGGATTGGGACGCTGGTTTCTAACCTCAGGTATGCGGTGCGCTTTGACTTTAAGTAGTAAGGACATTTGAGGATAAATTATGTGGATTGGTATCATTTCACTGTTCCCTGAAATGTTTAAAGCAATTACCGATTTTGGGGTGACAGGACGTGCGGTAAAACAAGATCTTCTGCAAATTCAATGTTGGAATCCTCGTGATTTCACGTTTGATAAACATAAAACGGTTGATGATCGCCCTTATGGCGGTGGGCCTGGAATGTTAATGATGGTGCAACCTTTGCGTGATGCGATTCATGCAGCGAAGCAAGCAGCAAGAGCAGAAGATGGTGTAGAGGCAAAAGTTATTTATCTCTCACCACAAGGGCGTAAGCTGGATCAACAAGGTGTGAAAACACTGGCTTCAAATCGGAAATTAATTTTAATTTGTGGACGATATGAAGGGGTTGATGAACGATTGATTCAAACCGAAGTTGATGAAGAATGGTCAATCGGTGATTATGTGCTTACAGGGGGCGAATTGCCTGCAATGACGTTAATTGACGCTGTTGCGAGATTTGTTCCCGGAGTGTTAGGCAAGCAGGCCTCTGCAGATGAAGATTCATTTGCGACAGGTTTATTGGATTGTCCGCATTACACTCGTCCGGAAATGTTAGACGGTATTCCTGTTCCCGAAGTGCTGATGTCGGGTCACCACGAAAATATTCGTAAATGGCGATTAGAACAATCGCTTGAACGTACGTGGTTAAGACGCCCTGAGCTATTGGATAGCCTAGCTCTGACTGACGAACAACGCGTGTTGTTGGCTAAAATTAAGAAACAACACAAAATCAGTTAATTCTAGGATTTAGAAGGTTTTTAAAATGAGTAACATCATCAAACAAATCGAACAAGAACAGTTAAAACAAAACGTACCTAGCTTCCGTCCGGGTGACACATTAGAAGTTAAGGTATGGGTAGTAGAAGGTAGTAAAAGACGTTTGCAAGCGTTCGAAGGCGTGGTTATTGCAATTCGTAACCGTGGCTTGCATTCTGCATTCACTCTACGTAAAGTATCAAACGGCGTAGGCGTTGAACGTGTATTCCAAACTCACTCACCTGTAGTGGACAGTATTTCTGTTAAACGTAAAGGTGCAGTACGTAAAGCTAAACTTTACTACTTACGTGAGCGTTCAGGTAAATCTGCACGTATCAAAGAGCGTCTTGGCGAATAATTCGCACGCGCTTAATGCGAAAGATAAAAGGCTTGGGGAAACCCAAGCCTTTTCTTTTATATTCTCGATGCCATAAGCAGTCACTTTTGGTTGATTTTTTGCAAAAATTTGTGGAAATCAGACCGCTTGTAAAAACAAAAGGCAGGAATATACCTGCCTTTATAAAATGAGGTTGAATTATTCCGCTTCTTCTAAAATAACCCAGCCGTTATCCAACCAATCACATAGGGTATCTAGTAATAACTCGAGTTCTTCCTGATCTTTCGCTTTAGAAGCCAGTTTGTTCCATGAAATTGCATCGCCGTTTGCGATACGGATTAACAGGTTTTGCTCCGCTTCGTTTAGCTCGTCAATCCACTCACCGTTTACATAGATACGTTGAGGATTTTCGGTGTAGAGCATTTTGACATTCGCATCTTGTTGAATCCAACCGCCTTCTTCTAAAATACCTTGTACTTCATCTGGATAGTATTCGTTATCCGTTTGTAGTAGATCGTAACGACGCGAACTTACCGCAGTAGCAACACTATGCGTAAAGATTTCATCAAATTGATCAGAGTTTTGTAATAAGTCGATTAATTGATGTTTTAGCACTTTTACCATTTTCGGATCAAGTAACGCATTCGGTTGTTCATGCGGTGCAAGACGGAACGGGATATTAAATTCCGAACCGGCAATCACTTCCGAATGGTGTTCTAAGGTTTTGCAGAAGTTTTCGAGGAGATCCGCCGCATTTGGATAACGTAAACCGAATGAGAAAGTCAGACCGTCCGTTTCCGATACGCCGTAGTGAGCCATACGCGAAGGCACATAAAGCACATCACCCGGATTCATCACTTCGTCTAACACCAATTCGCCCATATCGTCAAAAATACGGATCGGCTGATTCGGTTTAAATTCGGTGGAAGGATCACACCATTTGCCAAGCTGCCAGCGACGTTGTCCGTAACCTTGAACAAGGAATACATCGTATTCATCATAATGTTTACCGACGGTACCGCCTTGAGGCGAACAAGAAACCATAATGTCGTCACGTTGCCATTGCGGTAAGAAACTAAACGCTTGCCACAAGGCACCGAGCTCCGGCGACCATTGTTCTAAGTTTTGTACCATAACTGAGAATTGAGCCGGTAAGTCTTGTAAATCGCTTTCCGTAAACGGACTGGTTTTAACCGACCATTGCTCATTTTCACATTTGATTAAGCGAGCAGTGATTTCCTCTTCTAACGCTAACTCCATAATATCTTCCGGCTCGAATAATCCGACAATTTGCGGTAAGCCGTTACGGATTAACAGCGGTCGTTTTTGCCAATAATCACGCAAGAAAGTTTCCGGGCTAATATTTTCAGGTAAGCAGAATGGAATGTTCATAGATGCTCCTCATATCTTTTCTCTTTGATAAAAACTATTCTACCTGATAAATGTTTGGATTTCTTGCGTTATGTCGTTTTATTTAAGCATTAAATATGGATTTTTTTTGATAAAGTTCACAAAATTTGATAAAAAGCAACTAGTAATGATTTTCATTTGATTAAAATAAACTAAAATGAATAATAAATTGTACTTATGCTTATTTTGAAGGTGTATTTATGTTAAGAGCAGCAAAATTAACAGCGGTTGCATTTGCGACATTATTTGCATTATCCGGATTCGCTAATGCGAAGCCGACGGAAATTACCGATATACTTGAACGTAAAGTGACGGTTGAGTTGCCTGCTAAACGAGTGGTACTCGCATTTAACTATCAAGACTATATGGCAGTCGGTGGTGAAAAAGCATTAGATAATGTGGTGGGCTTTTCTAAAGCGGTTTGGTCTGATTGGGCACCGGCAAGTTGGGCGGAATTTAGTAAAGCAGTACCGAAATTAAATCAATTGGAAGATATTGGCGAAGTCGAGGTTGGGACTTTCTCAATCGAGAAAATTTTAGCGCTGAAACCGGACTTCGTGTTAATGGCGGATTGGCAATTTAAAGCGTTAGATTCGGATTTAGAACCGCTAGAAACAGCAGGCATTCCGGTTGTTGTAGTGGATTATTTAGCGCAAACGGTTGATAAACACGTGAAATCTACCGAGATTATCGGTCAATTAACCGGACAAGAAGCCAAAGCAAAACAGTTAAACGAAGAATACAAAGCAATTGTGAAAGAGATTCAAGATCGTGTTGCAAAGGCTAACTTACCGAAACCAAAAGTGTATGTTGAATTTGGAAATAAAGGGCCGGCAGAGCATAGTTTTACGTTCGGTAAAAGTATGTGGGGCGCAATGATTGATTTGGTCGGTGCGGAAAATATTGCTAAAAATGCGGTGGAATTTTATAGCCCGATTAACCCTGAATTAGTGGTAGCGGCTAAACCGGATGTGGTGATTATTTCCGGACGCGAAACCGAACTGAAGAAAAATCCGGAAGCAATGGTAGCGGGCTTTAATATTGATAAACAAGAAGCGCAAAAACGCTTAGCCGGCTTTGCGAAACGCCCGGGTTGGTCTGAATTACCGGCAATTAAAAATCATCGCTTATACGGTGTATATCATGCCAACTCTCGTACGCTTTCCGATAGTGCTTCAATTCAATTTGTGGCAAAAGCGGTTTATCCGGAACTCTTTAAAGATTTAGATCCGACTAAAACTTATCAAGAGTTTTACCGTAAAAACTTACCTCTCGTACCGCAAGGGACTTTCTACCTCTATCCAGAGAGTAAATAGTCATGGGTCATTTAACGATTGAAAAGATCGTTCAAAACCAACGCAAGCTGGAACGCAAGCGTTGGTTTATCGTTCTTATTTTCCTTGCGATTAGTTTAATCGGTTTGGTATTCGATATTGTCACCGGTCCTTCTATGTTACCGCTAGATGAAGTGGTCAAAGCGTTATTACGTTTTGAAGATGTGGAAACCACCACCAACGTTATCGTTTATGACTTACGTTTACCCATGGCATTAATGGCGTTGGTAGTCGGGGCGGCATTAGGTGTTGGCGGTGCGGAGATTCAAACCTTACTGAATAACCCGATGGCAAGCCCTTATACCTTAGGTTTAGCCGCAGCGGCAGGGTTAGGTGCTTCAACGGTGATTGCATTTGGCGGTTTTGGTTTGCCTTCGGCGTTTGCCGTGCCGTTAGGTGCTTTTGTGATGACGATGTTGGCATCCGGTATTTTGTTTGTGTTTGCCTCAATGCGTCGTTTTAGTTCGGCGATGTTGGTGTTAGTCGGTATTGCGTTATTGTTTTTATTCCAATCACTGCTATCGTTGATTCAATTTATTGCCGCACCGGAAATTTCGCAACAAATTCTGTTTTGGTTATTCGGCAGTTTAACCAAAGCGACCTGGGAAAATCTCTCGATTGCAACGGTAGTGATCATTGTGTGCGTTAGCTTACTTGCAAAAGATTTATGGAAATTGACCGCTTTGCGCTTAGGTGAAGCACGTGCGCTCAGTCTAGGGATCAACTTGCAACGCTTACGTTTAAAAACGTTAGTCTTAGTGGCGATTATGACTGCAACCGCGATTAGCTTTGTCGGCATTATCGGCTTTATCGGTTTGGTCGCACCGCACGTGGCGCGGATGTTATTGGGCGAAGACCAACGCTTTTTTCTGCCCGGTGCAATGTTAATCGGTGCGGCATTTTTATCGGTTGCTTCGGTATTATCAAAAGTGATTGTTCCCGGTGCATTGTTCCCAGTAGGTATCATTACTTCATTTGTCGGCGTACCTTTCTTCTTTTGGATTGTACTGACCAAGAAATAATAAGCGGTAGGATTTATGTTAAAACTTGCAGATGTTCATATTAAACGCGGTTCGCTAGTGATTGCCGATCAACTGGATTTGTCATTAGAAAAAGGGAAAGTTTATACGGTATTAGGACCGAACGGTGCGGGCAAATCCTCACTATTGAAAACGATTTTCGGTGAAATCGGTTGTAAAGGACAAATTCATTATGCGGATCAGGCACTGAATAAACAGGCGATTTCAGCATGGCGTAAACGTATCGGTTATATGCCGCAAGATACGCAAGTCGATGCATCGCTGACTGCTTTGGAAGTGATTTTGCTTGGTAGAATGGAAGCATTAAATATGCATGTCAGCGACGAATTATTAACCGAGGTCGCTACGATTATGCAGAAATTGGGTATTGCGCATTTGGCTCACCAAGACGTAATGCAGCTCAGTGGCGGACAGCGACAAATGGTGATGTTTGCCCAAGTATTATTACGTCAGCCGGAAATCTTATTATTAGACGAACCGGTTAGTGCGTTGGATATGCACCACCAAATCAATTTATTGGAACACGTTTGCCAATATACGCAACAAAATAATCTGATTACGATTATGGTGTTACACGATTTGAGTCTTGCCGCCCAGTTTTCCGATCAGGTCATTTTATTAGGAGACGGTAAATTACAAGCGTTTGGAGATGCGAAACAAGTGTTACAAGCGGATCTTATTCGCCAACTCTATAACGTTGAAATTGAAATTTTATATGATTGTACCGGACAGCCTGTGATTCGCCCGTTACGTCAGTTGCATTAGGAGCAGATTATGAAAAAAGTATTATTAGCGAGCTTGCTCGTTTTTTCCGGCAGTGTATTGGCTGCAGATCACGAAGTTAAAATGTTAGATAGCGGTAAAGACGGCGGTATGGTATTTGAACCGGGTTTTGTTAAGGCGGAAGTCGGTGATACGGTGACCTTTATTCCGACTCATAAAGGACACTGGGTACAAAGTCGAGCGATACCGGAAGGAGCGGAAAAATTCCTTTCAAAAGAGAATGAAAAATTTACTCTGGCCTTAACGCATGAAGGGGTTTATGTGTATGTTTGTCCTCCGCATCGTACGATGAATATGAGCGGTATTATTCAGGTAGGTAAACCGACTAATTTAGAAAATGCAACTAAAGAAATAGAGAAAATCGAAAAGCGTACCACAGAGAATAAAGGACGTTTGTTTGAATATCTCGATCAAGTGAAATAAGGATTACGATGAAAAAGCAGTATTTTAAACGGCTTATTGCCAGTACGTTATTGTTCGCCGGCATTTCAGCGCAAGCGGAAGTAAAAGTGTTACAAGACGTATTGGATCGTCAAGTGAAAGTTGATGTACCGGCGAAACGTGTGGTACTCGGTTTTTATTATCCGGACTATATTGCCGCAACCGGTTCGGAGAATTTTAAACATGTCGTCGGTATTTCACGTGAGTTTTGGGAAAAATTTAACCCCGGTAGCTGGGCATTGTTTAGTAAAGCGTTACCCAATTTAGCAGAAATGGCGGATATCGGTAACATCAATGCCGGTACCTTCTCGTTGGAAAAAACCTTAGCGTTAAAACCGGATGTATTGGTGTTAGCCGATTGGCAATATCAAACGATCGCCGCCGATATTCCTCGTATCGAGCAAGCCGGTATTCCGATTGTCGTGGTGGACTTCAATGCGCAAACCGTAGAGAAACACACGAAAAGTATCCAACTTTTCGGGCAACTAGCCGGTACGGAAACACGTGCAAATCAGATCGCAAGCGAATATGAACAAGGTATTAAAGAGATTCAAAAACGTGTAGCGGCAAGCGGTCAAAAACCACCGAAAATTTACGTTGAATTCGGTAACAAAGGTCCGGCGGAATATAGCTTCACTTTCGGTAAAAATATGTGGGGAGCGATTGCGAATACGGTTGGTGGCGACAATATTGCCGCACCGTTTATTGAAAACTGGGGGCCGATTAATCCGGAGCAATTCTTAGCGTCTAATCCAGAGGTGGTGATTATTTCCGGTACGGAAATGGGTACCGATAAAAATGCCGAAATTATGGCAATGGGGATTAATATCAGTGAAGCGGATGCACAAAAACGCCTTGCCGGTTTTACTCAGCGAGCCGGTTGGTCGAACGTACCAGCGGTGAAAAAAGGCAATGTGTACGGCATTTATCACACTGCGTCTCGTTCGATTACCGACTTAGCCAGTGCGCAATTTATGGCGAAAACGCTTTATCCTGAACGGTTTAAAGATATTGATCCGGAGAAAACCTATTTGGATTTCCACCGTCAATATCTGCCGGTTGTACCGCAAGGCACATTTTTTATTAAGTTAAAATAACCCGTCAATTTAGTGGCAAGCGGGCTTTGGCTCACTTGCCTTTTTTGAGCCTATTATGTCACATTCGATAGCCATTACTACCTGCCAAACTTACCCCAATCTTCCCGAGAATTTACAACCGCTGGTTCGCTTATTACAGGCTAACGGACTGCAAGTCAAAGTGGATTGCTGGCAAAATCAGCCGCAAGCTGATGTTATCTTACCGCTTTGTGCGTGGGACTACGCCCAACAGCCGAAACGCTTCCGCCAATGGCTGCAACAAGCGGTCGAATTCGGGCAAAAATTTGCAAATCCTGTTTGGTTAATGGATTGGAATATGCACAAAAGCTATTTACTGGATTTACAGCAAATGGGCGTAGATGTGATTCCAAGCCAACTATTATTGGCGGATCTCGCCCTAATTCAGACCGCTTGTCAGCCGTACCACCAAAACGGACAAGCTGTGGTGATCAAACCGGCGATCGGGCAGAGTGGTAATGCGGTCATCAAATGGCAAGCGGATCAAGCGATACCGGATTTTAGCCCCTATTTAGGACAACAAATCGTGTTACAACCCTATATTAAGGAAGTGGCGGAGAATGGCGAAACCAGTTTGATTTTCTTTGCCGGTGAATTTAGCCATGCGGTAAGACGCCAACCGCCCAAAGGCGAATGGCGGGCAAATTCAGCTTATGGCGTGGCAATTTTACCGACAGTTCCTCCACAAAATATTATTCGACAAGCACGAGATGTTTTGATGAAATTGCCTGAAATGCCAATCTATGCACGGGTGGACGGTACGATTATTGGTGATCGATTTTTGCTGAATGAATTGGAATTGATCGAACCGGCATTGTACCTGCATACGGATCCGCAAGCAGCGGCACGATTTGCACAAGTACTCATGCAAAAAATAACATAAATTTGACCGCTTAACGGATGCTAAATTAGCGCCCATTAAGCTTTATGGTTAAGCAATATCTTGTTGTAGAAAACCAAGCAACAAATTACTAATTATTTGATAAAACGCGGTACTACTGTGAATTTGGGCGGTTTTCTCCGTCCATTGCGGTAGCCAGCCGAGTAATTGCTGTCGGATAAATTGTTGCTGAACCTGAACCGGCTGTTCCGTTTCAATCAGTTTGATCAACACTTCTAAATAAATACAGAGATGATCGCTCGGTTCATTATGTAATCGATTGATTTTAAGCTGAAATTTCGTTAGCCATTGATCCATTACCGCAAGATTTTCGCTGAGTTCTCGTTCATCCAAATAGTAAGAGGTGTACGGCAGCGCACTTAATTTGCCCTCCAATAAAAAGCATTGCGCAAAATCCGCCGCCAGTTCTAAGTGAGGTGAATCGTAAGCGGTCAATTTTGCCAATTCATTTTGCAAGTCGGTAACTTGTGGTTGAAAACCAAGCTCGGCAAGAAATGCAAAAAATGAGGCAAATTGACCCGCTTGTAATGCGTGTAGCTGCGGTTCCGATAGCTCTTTGGCGAGTAACGAATGGAACCAGCGGTAACAGAATAGTCGTTCTTCCGAACTGAGTAATTGCGTTGCCATTAACGAGCTACCTCTGTCGGGCCGCTGAAACCGTTCGCTGCCGGTGTATCGCCTTGCCATTTTTCCACATTCACTAAACAGGTACTGACAGAAGTCGCTTGCGATAAACTTGAAGCACCAATATCGAGTGTTAGCGTATTCGGGCAGCCGTAAGTATCAATCGCTCCCACGCTTTCATCAAGCGGTGAGAACCACGCTCCTTCTTGTAAACGTACGACACCGCTTGGGAAGTTATCGGATAACACCGCACCCACTAACACTTGCCCACGTTCGTTATAGACACGTACTAAATCGCCGTCTTTAATGCCTAATTTTGCCGCATCTTGCGGATTCATATAAAACGGTTCTCGTCCTTGCACGCTGTAGGTTTCACGTAACGATTTGGCTTCACACAATTGTGAATGTAAGCGTTTATCCGGATGCACGGATTGTAGCCAGAACGGATATTTATCCGATTTCGGCCCACCGTGCGAACGTTCCGCTTTTTCAAACCACATCGGGTGGCCTTTACAGTCGGCATAGCCGAAACTCGCAATTTTACGGCTAAAGATTTCAATAAAGCCGGAAGGTGTGCCGAGTGCGTGTAATTCCGGATCTTCACGGAAATCGGCGTGACGTACCCAAGGTTTGCCTTCTGGGAACAGCACATAGCCTTTTTGCCAAAATTCAGCGAAAGGCGGCATCGCAAATTTGCCACGGTTTGCATTGCGACAATCTTTGTATAGACGTTCTAACCACGCCATTTCGTCCATACCTCGGCAATATTCTTTTTCTTTGCCGAAGCGACGACATAAGTCTTTGAAAATTTCAAAATCAGGGCGAGATTCATATAACGGCTCAATCAATTTTTGCATCGCCAAAACGCCTCGGTTGCTGTAAGAACCGTAGGCATCAATATCGTTACGTTCAAACGGCGTACAAGCCGGTAAAACAATATCGGAGAAACGACAAGTTGCCGTCCAGCTATAGTTAATCGATACCACGGTTTCCAATTTTTGGAAGGCGCGTTTCATCTTATTCAAATCGGATTGGCGGCTCCATTGGTTACAACCGGAGAAAATCGCCATTTTATACGGCGCATAGGTAATTTTTCTGCCGTTGTAATCAATGGTTTCGCCTGAGTGAAGTAAAGAATCGGTAGTACGAGCGACTGGAATCACCTCACTATAGCCTTGGTAATCTTTATTGGTATATTTAGCGACTTGATCCTTATCCAGAGTAGATGGGAATGCCCCCGGCATTGCCGCCCCGGAACTGGATACGCCGATAGAACTGTAATGGTGTGCATAACTGATACCACCGCCGGCAAGCCCGATTTGTCCGAGCATCGCGGCTAAAACCGCACCCATCCAGTAAGGCTGTTCACCGTGTTGTTGGCGTTGAATCGCCCAACCGAAAATCAGTTGGGTACGTTTGCCGGCTAACATACGGGCAAATTTGCGGATTTCTTCCGCTTCAATGCCGCAAATCGGTGCCGCCCATTCGGCGGTTTTCTCAATTTTGTCTTCGGTTTCGCCAAGTAAGTAAGGCACAAATTGCTCAAAACCGAGCGTGTACATATCAATAAACGCTTTATCGTATAAATTCTCACGATATAAGGTGTGAGCAATCGCCAACATAAACGGCACGTCCGCTTGCGGATTGATATAAAGCTGTTTACAACCAAGGAAGTTTTGCGTTTTGCTTTTCACCGGATCAATGCTAATCACATTGATTTTTTGTTCCGCCACTTTCTGTTTAAGCTGTTCTAAGTAGCCGTAAGATTCGTGCGTTTCGCAGTTCCAGCCGACTTGTAAGTTTTTGACCGGATCGCTTGCCCAGAAAATTAAGTTCTCGGTTTCTTTAAGGATGACTTCCCATGATGTCCCTTGTGAATACACTTCGGTTGAACCTAACACATAAGGCAAAATGGTTTGCCCTGCACCGGTGGAGTAATCGCCTACGGTACCGACGCTCGAGCCGTGCATCGCAATCGCACGGATCATATGGTTACCGCAGCTATGGAATTGACCGGAAGAACGCCAGCCGACATTGGCGGTATGTAATGCCCAAGGGCCGTAATTTTGCTGAATACGCTCAAGTTCTTCATAGAACAGGTCAAGCGCTTCGTCCCAACTGACACGTACAAAACGGTTATCGCCACGTTGTGTTCTGTTGCTGTTGTGACGGTTTTTGAGCCAATCCAAGCGCACCATTGGATAACGAATACGTGCTTCACCGTACACCAAGTCTTTGATGCCGTTGATCATTTCGGTCGGGTGTTTATCCAGTTCGAACGGCTTAATTTCGGCAATGCGACCGTTTTCAATTTTTGCTCGTACCGCACCCCATTGCGCACCGGTAATTTTCCAACCGTTTTCGACCGCTTGTGAAGCTTCGGCATTTGCTCTTGGCACAAGGAAATTCGGCATTGCCATAGAAGTCGCCATCAGCGACATATTTTTTAAGAATTGACGGCGTGAAGTTGAAAGTGATGATGACATACAAACTCCTTATTTAGCGGCTTTCGGTTGGCTGTCTGAGGCATGCATTTGCAAATAGCGTAGCACTTGTTTACGGGTCGGCTCGTCCATGTCGGTAAAGCCGACCATACCGTTAAATACGGCAACCCATTCATTCGCATCGTGCATTTTGGTATCACGTTGTTTGTGGCAGACGCTACATTCGGTCTTAAAGGTTTGTTCCGCATTCGCCCAAAAATCTGTCAGACTATTGGTGAATTTAGAATTTTTTACCCACGCTTGTAATTTGACTTTCTGCCATACTAAACCGGTAAGCGGATCTTCTTTCTTCTCAAGCACTTCAAACGTCGGGTTATTTTGCATAAAACTTTTATCCATTACCGCATCGGTAATTTGTTTCGCAAATTGGTTGTACCAAATACGCCCCACTCCTTTGTTTTTACGCCACATTTCCAATTCGATTTGTGAAGCGTCTTGTTTGGATTGCAATAGTTTAATCGGCACACCGGCTTCAAGCTGTCCAATGGATTGCTTGAGTGATTCGTCAGCGAAAAGGGCTAATTCGGAGGGCGTGTAAGCGGTTGAATTTTGGGCGAAACTTACAGAACAAAATGTCAGCAAACTTACGCCAAGCAGCCAAACAGATTTCATAAAAACCTCGGAGAATAATGTTTAATTATTAGACTAGTTTAGCAAATATAACGTTAAAGCTATATTGATATAAGTCATAAAATAATAACTATTCTTATTAAGAAAGAAATTTGCAAAAAATTTCCAAAATCCAACCGCTTACAGGCTATAATAACTAGTATTTTTGAACGAATTTTTTAGGAATCGCAAAATGACAACAAAATTTAATGTAAAAACATTCCAAGGTATGATTTTAGCCCTACAAGATTACTGGGCAAACGTAGGTTGCACCATTGTTCAACCGTTTGATATGGAAGTGGGTGCAGGTACTTCTCACCCAATGACCGCACTTCGTGCCTTAGGCCCTGAGCCAATGGCGTTCGCTTACGTTCAACCTTCACGCCGCCCGACTGACGGTCGTTACGGCGAAAACCCGAACCGTTTACAACACTACTACCAATTCCAAGTGGTAATCAAACCGTCTCCGGATAACATTCAAGAACTCTATTTAGGCTCACTCAAAATGTTAGGTTTCGACCCGACTCAACACGATATTCGTTTCGTGGAAGATAACTGGGAAAACCCAACTTTAGGTGCGTGGGGCTTAGGCTGGGAAGTGTGGTTAAACGGTATGGAAGTGACCCAATTTACTTACTTCCAACAAGTGGGCGGTTTAGAGTGTAAGCCAGTAACGGGTGAAGTGACCTACGGTTTAGAGCGCTTGGCGATGTATATTCAAGGCGTGGACAGCGTGTACGATCTCGTATGGTCAGACGGTCCGCTCGGTAAAACCACTTACGGCGACGTGTTCCACCAAAATGAAGTAGAGCAATCTACCTACAACTTTGAATACGCAGACGTGGATTTCTTATTCAAAGCGTTTGAACAATACGAAAAAGAAGCGACCGAATTATTGGCACTCGAAAAACCGTTACCATTACCGGCTTACGAACGTATTTTAAAAGCAGCACACAGCTTCAATATGCTAGACGCTCGCAAAGCGATTTCGGTAACTGAACGCCAACGCTACATCTTACGCATTCGCACCTTAACTAAAGGTGTAGCAGAAGCTTATTATGCAAGCCGTGAGGTACTTGGTTTCCCGGGTTGTAAAAAATAATGTAGGGTGCGTTGCTAACGCATCATAACAAGCGGTGAAATTTCTCGGAGATTTTGCAAATGAGCCGGAAAATGCAGTTTGAGATCAGCCAATTTAAGTGGTGGAATAAGCCGAAATCTTATTTCATAACTGAAGAAAAAATCGAAATCACCACCGAACCGCACACCGATTTGTGGCAGAAAACTTATTATCATTTCAAAAATAATAATGCCCCAATGTTACAAATTGATACGGAAGATCAGTACTTTTCTTTTGTGGTAAAAACGGATTTTTCGGGTAGCCAACACCGCTTTGACCAATGCGGTGTGGTGATGTATCTCGATAGCGAAAACTGGCTCAAAGCCTCGGTGGAATATGAAAATGGCGATTTTCAGCATTTAGGTTCGGTGGTAACCAATCAAGGTTATTCCGATTGGGCAACCACAGAAATTCCCGCAAGTGTAAAAACAATGTGGTATCGTTTGAGCCGTAGGGAGCAAGATTTCCGTATTGAATGTTCGCCAGACGGCGTGAATTTCAGCCAAATGCGAATTTGCCATATGGCAAACGCCACAGGAAAAATCCACTTCGGTGTTTATGCCTGCAGCCCTGAAGATTCCTCATTTAAAGCGGTATTTACCGATTTAAGAATAACCGCTTGTGAGTGGCAAGCCCACGAGGGGCAACCTCCTGATGATTAAATTATGCGAGAAAGGGCTAAATGCAACCCTACTCAAAGTCACTAAAACCACTTTCGCAAAAATTGCGTTCTGATCAAACGGACGCAGAGCGGAAATTGTGGCAACGGATAAACCGAGATCAGCTTTTGGGTTTTCGGTTTAATCGACAAAAGCCATTGCTAAATTACATTGTGGATTTTTACTGCCCGAAAGCGAAGAATGCAAGTGGGAAGATTTGGCAAAAGTGAAAACGAAGTTGAGAGTGCGAGAGAACGATTAACTTTTGCACTCTAGCACTTACGTACTAGGTTAAGCATAATGTTGTCGCTCTGCGACAAATTAGGTTGCTGTGCAACCATGCAATGCCTAACCTTACATGTTAGTGTGAGGAATTTGACAGAATTCAAAAAAACGAACTTATATAAAATTTTAAGAGATAAACAATGACAACACAAAACTTCCTCGCCGAGATCGGCACTGAAGAGTTGCCACCGAAGGCACTCAAAAAATTAGCGACCGCATTTGCGGAGAATGTAGAAAACGAATTAAACCAAGCGGGTTTATCATTCGAGAAAGTGGAATGGTTTGCTGCACCACGCCGTTTGGCGGTGAAGGTGTTAGGTTTGGCGACAGCTCAACCAAGCAAAGAAATTGAGAAACGTGGTCCTGCTGTGTCGGCGGCGTTTGATGTAGACGGCAAGCCGACCAAAGCAGCGGAAGGCTGGGCGAGAGGCTGTGGCATTACCGTTGAGCAGGCGGATCGTATTGCAACCGATAAAGGCGAATGGTTAGTTCACCGTGCGGTGATTGAAGGTCAGCCGACTAAAAATTTATTGGTGGACATTATTTCTCGTTCTTTAGCGAATTTACCGATTCCAAAAATGATGCGTTGGGGCAATAAAACCGAGCAATTCGTGCGCCCTGTGCATACGGTTACTTTATTCTTTGGTGGTGAGCTAATCGAAGGTGAAATTTTAGGTGTGAAAATCGCCAACGTAGTGCGTGGACACCGTTTCTTAGGCGAGCGTGAATTTACCATTTCACACGCAGATGAATACCTTACAGCATTACGTGAAAAAGGTTCGGTTATTGCAGACTTCAACGAGCGTAAAGCGTTGATTCTTGCAAAATCGCAAGAAAAAGCGACCGCTTTAGGTGGTGTGGCAGACATCGAAGAAGACTTATTAGATGAAGTGACTTCATTAGTAGAATTCCCGAACGTATTAACCGCAAAATTTGAAGAGCGTTTCCTTGCCGTGCCTGCGGAAGCCTTGGTTTATACAATGAAAGGCGACCAAAAATACTTCCCGATCTATGATAAAGATGGCAAATTATTACCGCACTTTATCTTTGTGTCGAACATCAACCCGGAAGATCCAACAGCAATCATCGAAGGTAATGAAAAAGTGGTTCGTCCACGTTTAACCGATGCGGAATTCTTCTTCAAAACCGACTTAAAACAACGTTTGGAAGACCGTTTACCACGCCTTGAAACCGTGTTGTTCCAACAACAATTAGGTACGTTACGTGATAAAACCGCTCGTATCGAAGCGTTAGCGGGCGAAATCGCTGTGCAAATCGGTGCGGACAAAGCGAAAGCGGAACGTGCGGGCTTACTTTCTAAATGCGACTTGATGACCAATATGGTGTTTGAGTTTACCGATACACAAGGCGTGATGGGTATGCACTACGCTCGCCACGACGGCGAAGATGAAGAAGTGGCAGTAGCGTTGAACGAGCAGTATATGCCACGTTTCGCAGGCGATGAATTGCCGAAATCATTAGTCGCTTGTTCAGTAGCATTAGCGGATAAATTCGACACGCTCACGGGGATTTTCGGTATCGGTCAAGCACCAAAAGGCAGCGCCGACCCATTCGCACTACGTCGTGCGGCATTAGGTTCGCTCCGTATTATCGTGGAGAAAAATTTACCGCTTGATTTAGAAGATTTGGTGCGTAAATCAGCGGCATTGTTTGGCGATAAATTAACAAACGCAAATGTAGTTGAAGATGTAGTGGACTTTATGCTTGGTCGTTTCCGTGCGTGGTATCAAGACGAAGGTATTGCGGTGGACGTTATCCAGGCGGTATTAGCTCGCCGTCCAACTCGTCCAGCGGACTTTGACGCTCGTGTACGTGCGGTGTCGCATTTCCGTACTTTAGATTCAGCAGAAGCATTAGCAGCGGCGAATAAACGCGTAAGCAATATTTTAGCGAAAGTGGAAGGTGAAATTTCAACCGAAATCGACCGTTCACTATTAGTTGAAGCGGAAGAAAAAGCGCTTGCAGAACAAGTAATTAGCTTACAAACGGAATTAGCTCCGGCATTTGCAAACGGAGAATATCAAACCGCACTTGATCGCTTAGCGAGTTTACGTGAAACGGTGGATAACTTCTTTGAAAAAGTGATGGTAAACGCAGAAGATGCAAATCTTCGCCGTAACCGTCAGGCAATTCTAAATAATTTACGTAACTTGTTTTTGCAAGTAGCGGATATTTCCGTTTTACAATAATTAAAATCTCCCCCAATCCCCCTCTTTACTAAAGAGGGGGTATTTTTATAAGAGGAAAAACACAATGTCAAAAACCGAAGTTTTATTCAGCAATCATTGGAATGTGCGTGTCAGTGATCCGGGCGAAGAAGGTAACGTGAATCACTTCTTTGAAACGGTACTTATTACCTTGGAAGCAAAAATTAACGGTGCGCAAGTAGAATATGAATTTACCCGCAAAGTAGAAGAAAATATCAAAATTCAGCGTAGCTTCACCGATGTAAACGAACTTTTTGAATTTTTAGGCGATTATCTAAGTCCGGTGGCGTTAGGTAATGTCGGCGTACGTATCGGTCAGCTTAATTTGGCGTAATTGAATTAAGCGGTTGTTTTTGCAAAAAATTTTGCAAATTTGACCGCTTGTTTTCCTTTCTCGTTTACTTCCTTTCGACGTGTCATCGTTATGATTAATTCACAAAATACGCTCTATCTGCAAACTAAGCCCTATTGGGATTACTTACGTATCGAAAAACAAGCCAGCCAACATACATTGAGTAATTATCAGCGTCAGCTTTTAGCGGTGAGCGATATGCTTAGTCAAGCCGGTATTAGCACATGGCAAGAGGTGAATAGTGCGACGGTGCGTTGGATTATCTCGCAAAGTAATAAGCAGGGCTTAGGGGCAAAGAGTATCGCTTTACGTTTGGTTGCGTTACGTCAATGGTTTAATTATTTAATTCGACAAGAGCAGATGTCGGTCAATCCGGCGGTTGGGATTAAAGCTCCGAAAGCAGGTAAGCGTTTACCGAAGAATATTGATGCGGAACAAGTCGGGCAACTATTAACCAGCGATAGCCATGAGCCGAGTGACTTGCGTGATCTGGCGATGATGGAATTGATGTACAGCTCCGGCTTGCGTCTATCGGAGTTACAAGGGCTTGATTTAGGCGATATGGATTTAGCCGGACGGGAAGTGCGTTTATTGGGTAAAGGGAATAAAGAGCGTATTGTACCTATTGGTTCCAAAGCACTTGAAGCATTACATCACTGGTTGGAGGTAAGATCACAATTTAAACCGCAAGATAATGCGGTGTTTCTGAATAAGCGGGGAGGGCGTTTATCGCACCGTTCGATTCAACTGGTAATGCAAAAGTGGGGCGAGAAACAAGGATTGGAAAGTCATTTGCATCCGCATAAATTACGCCATTCGTTTGCAACTCATATGCTAGAGGCCAGCGGAGATTTGCGTGCGGTACAAGAATTACTCGGGCATAGCAATCTTTCTACCACTCAAATTTATACGCATTTGGATTTCCAACATCTTGCTAAGATTTATGATGCGACTCATCCTAGAGCAAGACGTAAAAAGCAAGAAGACTAAAGAATCTTATCTCGATTAAGCATTTGAGCGGCTATTGTTTGTTTCCGGCGGAATAGTGGCGATTTTGCAGAAAAAGTACCAATATTGACAGATGATAACGGCAATTAAGGTTAATTTGCCCCAAATATTCGGTAATGCGAAAAAGGAAACAAGGCAAAACGGGGCGGAAATTAACAAAATCGTGACTTTTTGCTTCATAGTCATCGCACGTTTTTCATCATATTCCTTTAAATATTTTTGATACATTTTAGTGCGCATAAACCATTGTTGTAAGCGAGGCGAACTTTTTCCGAAGCAAAAAAGCGCAAGCAATAAAAACGGCGTAGTCGGTAAGCCCGGCAGAATTGCGCCTAAAATGCCAAGTCCGATACATAAGAATCCTGTGATGATATAGAAAAGTTTCATAGTAATTACAGTTGATAATTAATCTCAATTAGAGATGTTAGACGGATTTTATCTATTTTTCAACTAATTCCACTGAATATTCAAAGGCTTTATCCCGATTTTTTTAGTCGTGAGGCATTCTTGTAACTGTTGAACTTGTTGGCAGATCTTTTCGGTCACGGCTTCGGCTTGCAGCATTTTTTCTTGAGTAACCTCCGCCGGATGTTGATTAAATAAAATCGCATCCAGTAAACGTTCCGCATACATCCCTTCGTGGTAGTAATGTAAAACACCGGCATCGTTAAATGCGGTTGCGACCATACTGATTTTAGTCGTGGCAATGCCCAAAGCTCCGTCTTCACCACCTAATTCTCGAAACAACTGATGTTGCGGAAAGCCGCCGCAAGCGAGAAAAAATGAACGGCGAAAGACGGTATTCCCGCCGCAGGTCATTCGCATATGTTGCCAAGCATATTCAAAGTTAGCGTGAGCGGTATAACGTTCGGGGAATTCTATCGGTTTAAGTGTCAATCGGACGACGGCGGCTTCCGGTCGAAAAGTAAAAATCCCTTCGGCAATTTGCAGGGCATGATCTTCGTAGGCATCATCCGCATCTAAAAACGCAATAAAGTCGGCTTCGCTTTGTAATGCACCCCAGTTTCTAGCTTTAGCGACACCGCCGTTTTTCGGCATTGATTCGACACGAATTTTATGCGGTACTTGCGCTTGCAGATGTTGAGCTAATGCGAGCGTATTATCGGTTGAGGCATCATCAACCAGCCATAACATACCTAATTCCGGTTGGTTTAACGCACTCTGTACCGCTCGTACTAACGTCTGTTCGGCGTTATAGCAAGGAATAATCACATCTATCATACAAACTCAAATCCCTGTTCATCAAATTTTAAAACGGAAGCGTAATCCGCTTTCCAGTCACCGAGGACAATGCGGGTAAATTCCGCTTCGGAATGCACTGCTTGGCGGTGGGTGTGACCGTGAATCAGGTAAGTGGCAGCGAAGCGTTTTACCGTTTCGGCGGTAAATGCCGGATTTACGTCCATAATGTCGGCGGGTTTAGATTGTTTATCTTGTTTACTTTTAACACGAATTTTCTGCGCAATACGGATGCGTAATGAGAGCGGTAAACGTAAAAAGAGCCACTGCAGCCATTTTTGATGTACTTTACGGCGGAATTGTTGGTATTTTACATCATCAATGCAAAGCGTATCGCCATGGCAAATCAGCGTCTTATTGCCGTATAAATTGAGCAGATAATAATCGGGCAGAATTTCAATACCGGTTTCTTGCGCGAAGCGTTTACCTAATAAGAAGTCACGGTTTCCGCAAATAAAATAACATTTTACACCGCTTGTAGTGAGGGTTTTTAGGGCGTTTTTCACTTGGTTGATAAGCTCGGATTGTTCGTCGTCGCCAATCCAGAAATCAAAGAAATCACCTAGGATATACACGCTTTCCGCAAGCGGTGCTTTTTGTTGCATAAATTGCAAAAAGTGTTCAGTGATCTGAGGTTGTGCTTCGTTGAGGTGTAGGTCTGCAATAAAATAAATCATTTCGCTCGCAATAAAAAACGGTTCAATTTGCAAAATTCTAGCAAAATTGAACCGCTTGGAATAGCTTATTCGTTACGGAAGATTCCACGAATAAATTGAACGGAGAGGAAGAAAAGTAGTGCTAATACGCTGTAGAGAATATAACTGAAAATCGGCATTGAGCTGCTTTCGCCTTCCGATAACGGCTTAATCGAAACGATATTTCTAAACTCATTTAAGAAGTTGATTCGCCAGCCGTAATATTTAATTTGCACCAGTTGTTTTTCATTCGCATACGCTTGTGCTTTGGCTTGAATATCGGCAGAACCGAATTTGAAATAAGGCGGTAAGCCCCAACCGGTATCTTCGTTACGATACACCATCACTTTTTTCGTTTCCGGATGCTCGGTAAATAGGAAATACACGTCTCGCACTTCACCGTCCGCCGGATTCGATTTACTGATGATACCGTCTTTATCCATACGGCGAACTTCCATTCCTGTTACGGTGGTTGTTTCATAGCTTGGCATCGCATAATTGACCGCACCGCCCAACACAATAAAAAATGAGAGTGATACGAGAATCAGAAAATATTTTAAAATCGCTTTCATTCGAGTTCCTTTATTTAACCTTTAACTTTAATAGATTAGAGTTTAATCTTGAATAAGTTTTGCACATTTTCGGTAGTAATGCGAGCTAATTCTTCCGTTGAAACGCCTTTTAGTGCGGCAAGATACTCACAAGTTTCACGCACGTAAGCCGGCTGATTCGGCTTACCACGGTACGGGATCGGTGCAAGATAAGGCGAATCGGTTTCGACTAATAAACGATCGAGTGGCACTTTACGTACTACATCACGTAGTTCTTCCGCATTACGGAAGGTAATAATCCCTGAAATCGAAATATAGAAACCGATATCCAACGCTCGTTTTGCCATCTCCCAATCTTCGGTAAAGCAGTGTAACACGCCGCCACATTTTTCAGCATTGCCGGCAATCAGCATATCCATTGTATCTTGACGAGCCGAACGGGTATGGATAATTAACGGTTTATTTACTTTATTGGCAATTTCAATTTGTTGTGAAAACAGCGATTGTTGTAACGCTTTCGTTTCCGGCGTGTAGTGGTAATCTAAACCGGTTTCGCCAATCGCTACCACTTTTTCATCTTGTGCAAAGGCAAGTAATTTTTCGTAATCAAACGGCTCGTCTTCCACATTTAACGGATGCACGCCACAAGATAACGAGACATCATCACGATGCGCAGTTAAGGCTTTCATCGCCTCAAAACGCCCGACAGTAGTACAAATTGAAATAAAGTGATGAACGCCACGTGCTTTAGCATTTTCGATTACTTCGTCCACATTTTTATGACGAGTTTCATAATCTAAGGCATCTAAATGACAATGTGAGTCGATAATAAATAAGTCTTTCAATGTTTTTTCCTACATATAATGTTTATGATCCATTCTATTGTTTAGAATACGAACCACTAAAATATAGTTTGATTTAATTTGATAATAAATAGTATGAGATTGGCAAACAAAACTAAAAATATTTAAACCAATTTCACTTCGAGAAATACCCATTTGAGGAAAGGAAGTGATATTCTCTAGTGTCTTTTTTAGATGGTGTAAGTATTCATCTGATTGCTTATGTCCAAATTGTTCTGTTGTATAGTGGGTAATAGCAGTTAGATCTTGCTTAGCTTTTACCGAAAACTTATACATTAGCGCTACCTCTTGCTTGTGTAACAATTTCATCAAAAGAATCATTACATTCGCCACTATCAATACCTTCTTGAATAGCATGACGTAATTGTACGAGATATTGCTCTTTTTCTTCTAACAAACGTAAGGCAGTACGTACCACTTCACTTGTTGAACCGTAACGTCCACTTTCTACCATTTGATTAACGAAATCATTTAACGGCTCGCCTAAAGTAACACTGGTTGTTCTCGCCATAATTTTTCCTTTTTGTGTGAATTATTCACACAATAGCAGTTTCTAGAAGATAAGTAAACGAAAGGCGATAAATTGTTATCGCCTTATCTCAAATTTTATTTTATTTTTACTTTGTATGTAATTTCTTTCGTATAGTTGATAGACTTTATATAGGAAATAGGATTTTGAATTTCCTCAATTTCTCCTTGCTTGTTTTCTAAATCAGTTAGTCTAATCAAATAAATGAAAGCATTATCCCCTTTACTTTCTAAAACATCCCATTCATTTTTTGAAAGGTAAAATACGTTATTTTTAGAGATTAAATTAGATTTAACTTCTATAAATCGTTCTCCATCTTCTGATTTAGAATATAAATCGTAACCAGCTCCAACATCATCTAAATAACATCGTTTTATCTTAGCATTAGGATTGCGTTGTTTTTCATATTGATATGCGATTTCTTCGCCAATATTGCCGATTAAAGCTCTTTTCTCAAGTAACTTTGAGAAATCATGTTTTGAAATTTTTCTTTTATAACTTTTACCATCAAATGATGTAACGATATGTTTTGGCTTAATTAATTCTTCTTGAGCATTAACTTCTAAAAAATGAATTTCATCAATATTATTTAATACCGATTTTAGATTAGTATTATCCTTAATCCATTGTTTAAATTGCTCAATAATTTCCTTATCAAGATTACGACCTGCTTTCCATTCTCTATTTAATACTTTACTAATTAATTCTCTTGTTGTTTTACCATTATTACAATAGTAGAGATTATCTCGATATATCGAAAAAGTATTGTTTTTAAAAGCAGAGAATTTTGAAACTGCAAAATAATACTTTTTATCTATTTCAGTATAGAGAAAATATTTTGGATTATCCCCTAATAGAATTCTAATTTCATCTGATGATTGGGGAAAATTAATGACATTCTGATAAATATCGTTTTCTGTTTCTACAAAGATCTTGTCCATTATTCAAATACCTCTAAAATAAGTTTAGTTAAACAATCTAATAACATCAATTCTAAATTCACCGCATTCACTTGCTGTAAGTCTTGGCGGGTTTGTTGCAGAATTTGGTGAGCCTTTAGCAATGCTTGGGCGGAGAGTTGTTGGCTAAACGGCAGAATACCGGCTTGTAAATCGGGGTTTGTCCAACCGATTGCGATATCCATTTTGGCTTTTAACGCATCGGCAAAAAAGCTATCCAACCATTCTAATTGCTGCAATACCAATTCCTTTTCTTTATCGAATGCGGTGAAGAGTAGCAACACATCTCGGCTTTTAAAGAAACGCCAAAAGGTTTGCAAAAAGGTTTTACGGGCTTGTAAGCGGTCATTTTCTAAAAAAGTTTTGCAAATCAGCGGACGTTGATGACACAAACGCATCGCAATTTCACAAGAGGCAAAATCAACTCCGCTACAGTTTGCTTGCAACCAATCTAACACAATATTCGTTTCCGGCGGATGAATTAACCAGGTTTGGCAGCGGCTTTGAATGGTCGGGAGCATTGCACCCTGCAACGGTGCTTCAAGCAGAAAATACACGCTGTTATGCGGTTCTTCGAGCGTTTTTAAGAGCGCATTGCTACTGGCTTCGGTTAAACGTTCTGAACCTCGGATATATACCACCGCATTGCCGCCTTGTTGCGAGAAGTTTTGCAATTTGGCATTGGTTTCACGTACTTGGTCAATCCCGATATCTTTACTGTCAATCGGTTCTAAGATATGGAAATCAGGATGGTTTCCGGCAGCGGTCAATAAACAACTTTTACACTGTTGGCAAGCCTGTTCTCCGTGCGGATTTTGGCAGAGCAGCCAATGCGCAAAATGACGAATCAGCGTTTCCGTCCCTAAACCAGAATCGGTTTTAAATAACAGGGCGTGATGACCACGCCCGTGTAAAAAGGATTCCGTCAGTTGTTGATAAGTGGGTTGAAGCCAAGGATATAGCATATTTATTTTGCAATGTTTAAGAAGTTTTCGACCGCTTGTTGAATATCTGCCGCTACTTTTTCAATCGGTTGTTCCGCATTGATAATTATCGCTTTCTCGTTATTTTGTGTCAGTTCCAAATAACGTTGGCGTGTGCGATAAAAGAAATCAAGGCTTTGCTGTTCAATACGATCCAATTCGCCGCGACCTCTAGCACGCGCTAGACCGACCGCAGGGTCGATATCAAGGTAAATGGTTAGATCCGGTTCAAAGTTACCTAGCACGGTTTCTTTCAAAGTTTCGAGTAAGTGACGATCAATTTGGCGTCCACCACCTTGATAAGCCTGCGAAGACATATCGTGACGATCGCCCAACACCCATTTTCCTTCTGCTAATGCCGGTTTAATCACGTTTTCGACTAATTGAATACGTGCCGCATACAACATCAGTAATTCGGCTTTGTCACTAACCGCTTCTTCGGTTTCGTGTTTGATTAAATGGCGTAGTTTTTCCGCAAGCGGCGTACCGCCGGGTTCGCGTGTTTGTACTACGCTTTTACCCGCTTTTTCCAGCTGAGCTAAAATTACTTGATGTGCAGTGGTTTTGCCTGCACCTTCTAAACCTTCCAGAACAATAAATTTTCCACGCATTTCTTATTTCTTCTCAAGTTTTTTGTTTCGTTCGATTTTGATCCAGTCACGAACCGCTTGGTTGTGTTGGTCTAGATTTTTGCTAAATTTATGCCCACCGCTACCGTCTGCTACAAAATAGAGATACGGCGTGTTATCCGGTTGCGAAACCGCTTTTAATGCCGCTTCGCTCGGCATTGCAATTGGTGTTGGTGGTAAGCCGTCAATTACATAAGTATTATAAGGCGTTGCTTCTTCTAAATCTTTTTTACGAATATTACCGTTATACCGATCGCCCATACCGTAAATTACGGTCGGGTCGGTTTGCAATTTCATTTTTAATCTGAGACGGTTGATAAATACAGATGCTACTTGTGGGCGTTCACTCGCAACTGCGGTTTCTTTTTCCACGATAGAAGCCAAAATCAGCATTTCATACGGGTTTGCAAGCGGTAGATTTTCCGCACGATTTTGCCAAGCGTTATCCAATGCTTTTTGTTGCTTTTGATAAGCTCGTTTCAGTAATTCCAAATCGCTTGAATTCGGCACATAGCTGTAAGTATCCGGGGCAATCCAGCCTTCGAGTTTCTCATGGGCAATACCAAGCAGTTGAGCGATTTCCGCTTCGGATTTTCCGGTTAGCGTGTGTTGCATATAACTTGCTTTCGCCAGTTGTTCGCGCCAAACCTTAAAGGTTTTACCCTCGATAAATTGTACGTTAAGTTGGACTTCTTTGCCGGAACTTAAATGTTTCAGTAAGTCTTCAACCGTCTTCAGTCCGTTAAGTGAGTAAGTCCCCGCTTTAAATTTACTCAGTTCCGGTTTAAAACGAATAAGATAGGGGAGTAGGCTAACATCATCATGATTAACAATACCTTGTTCTTCCAATAATTGTGCCAGCTTTTGGCGTGATGTGCCTTTCTCTAAGATAAAGAATTGATCCGCTTTTGCGGTAAGTGGATGCTCGGCAAGACCGGAGAGTTTTTGATAACCGTAAATTGCACCGCCGGCAGCAATTAGACCGCATAAGCCTAAAGCAATAAGAAGTTTTTTAATCATTAAATAAAATTCGCTGTAAATAATCTGTTGAATAATTGCTATAAAAACGTGATGAATTTTACACTATAAACAGAGAACAAGCGGTGCTTTTTTCAAGAAAATTTGTAAGGGAATATAAATGGTGGGTCGTGAAGGATTCGAACCTTCGACCAACGGATTAAAAGTCCGCTGCTCTACCGACTGAGCTAACGACCCATTTCAGATTTGACTGATTTGGAAAGTTCTAAAGTGGTGGGTCGTGAAGGATTCGAACCTTCGACCAACGGATTAAAAGTCCGCTGCTCTACCGACTGAGCTAACGACCCTTTAGAAGGCGTTGCAAGTTAAATGGTGGGTCGTGAAGGATTCGAACCTTCGACCAACGGATTAAAAGTCCGCTGCTCTACCGACTGAGCTAACGACCCTTAACGTTGCGTAACAGGCGCATATAATACGGATTTAAACAAAATGGTCAAGTGCTTTTTGGCAAATTTATCTTGTTTGAATGGTTTGTAAACGATTTTGCGTATTTTTGAACAGTGCGCTTTATACTACAGAAGAAAGTATGGCGATTCGGGATAAAAAATAAGGCGGTTAATAAACCGCCTCATCTTTGAAATTATGCGTTAGCTTTTGTCACGTAGTCAATCGCTGATTGAACTGTTGTGATTTTTTCAGCTTCTTCATCCGGGATTTCGATATCGAATTCTTCTTCTAAAGCCATCACTAATTCAACTGTGTCTAAAGAGTCCGCACCTAAATCTTCAATGAATGAAGCTTCTGGTTTAACGTCTTCAGCTTTAACACCTAATTGATCAACGATAATTTTTTTTACGCGTTCTTCAATGCTCATTTTGTTTTTCCTATGTGAAATTCGCCTAAATGCGAGAGTTAAATAGTGTAGAGAAAAAAATGCTAAATTCAACGCTTTTTAAGAAAGGTCAAACCAGCCGTTTTCCCACACAAGTATAAATAGTTCGCTTATGACAGCGAAAAGCGATGGATATTCTAACATTATGTATAGGGTTTATCCATAGCTGATTGTTATTCGCTCGGTAATTTATCGGCTAAAAGCGGTATATTTTCACTAATTTTTTGCGAAAATAACCGATTTTGTTATAGCTGTGCCAATTCTTGACGCATTTGATCAATCACCGCTTTGTAATTCGGTTGATCAAAAATCGCAGAGCCGGCAACAAAGGTATCTGCACCGGCAGCGGCAATCTCGGCAATGTTGTCTATTTTTACGCCGCCGTCAATTTCTAAGCGAATCGGGTAACCGCTTTTATCAATACGACGACGCGCTTCTTGCAATTTTTCTAAAGTTGCCGGAATAAATTTTTGTCCGCCGAAACCGGGGTTTACCCCCATCAACAAGATCATATCCACCTTATCCATCACATAATCTAAATAACTGAGCGGCGTGGCGGGGTTGAAAACTAAACCAGATTTACAACCGAGATCTCGGATCATTTGTAAGGTACGATCAATATGATCGGTCGCTTCAGGATGGAAAGTAATGTAATTTGCGCCGGCTTTGGCGAAGTCCGGGATTAAACGTTCGACCGGTTTTACCATAAGATGTACGTCAATTTCCGCCGTAATACCGTAATCACGTAATGCTTTACAGATAGCGGGTCCAAAAGTCAGATTCGGCACAAAATGATTATCCATAACATCAAAATGAATAATATCGCCGCCTGCTTTTAGTACTTCCGCAACGTCTTCTCCTAATCGAGCCAAATCCGCAGACAGGATAGACGGGGCGATAAGAAACGGTTGTCGAGCCATAATGCTTCCTTATAAATATAACTAGAAATTTATTGTTATAGACTACCATAAAATTAACAAAGAAAAGGCGATCTGGATCGCAAAATTTTATTTACAAATGTGCAAAATATAATCAATAATATAAAAACCATAAAAAAATTATAGAAATAAAAAAGATTATCGGATAGTATATATCCACTTTTTATTTATGGAAATAAATGAAGCCTCTGGAGGATTTTAAAATGAAAAAAGGGATTCACCCTGAAAATTATCGTGAAGTATTATTTTATGACGGGTCGGTACAAATGGGCTGGATTATTCGTTCTTGTGCGGCAACAACAAAAACTATGGTTTGGGAAGACGGCAAAGAATATCCGTTTTACCCGTTAGATACGTCATCCGCATCACATCCTGTTTATACGGGTAAACGTCGTGAAGTGAATACGGAAGGTCGAGCAAGTAAATTTAATGAACGCTTTAAAGGTATGGCTGGTCTAGCCGCGAAGAAATAAGGATATTATTGATGAAAATTTTAAACTCGTTAAAAACGGCGAAAACACGCCATCCGGATTGCCAAATCGTACGTCGTAAAGGCAAACTTTACGTAATTTGTAAAAGCAATCCGCGTTTTAAAGCACGCCAACGTTAATTTGATTTGGGATTCACTTAAACAAAAACGCATATTCAATCATTATCGAATATGCGTTTTTTAATTTGGATTTTGTAAACATTCCACCTTTTTCGACCGCTTGTTTATTCGGTCGGTGCGACTTCTTCTACCGGCAAGGCCTGTTGATCTTCAGCCACATCGGCTTTAGTATTTTCCGTTTTGGTTTTATCTAATGAAATCGCTTCTAATACGGTCGGTTTAGTCGCTTCGACAACATTACCCGCATTGGTGCAGTAGTGCTGACCTCGATCACGCCACATTGGAATTTGGCGATTCGGATCGCAGTTGATTGTACCGTAGCCGTTGATACCCACCCATTGCATGCTTTTCGCTTTCGGCAATTTAAACGCAGTCGGTAAAGCACGTTCTAAGTATTGTTTATAGACGAATAATGCACCGCTTGAACCGGTTAAATTGGTATCGGTATTGTTATCCTTACCTAGCCATACAGTAGTGACGTTTTCACCGTCCACCCCAACAAACCAAGTGTCGCGCGCATTATTGGTCGTCCCGGTTTTGCCGGCTAAACGTAAATGGGCGAATTCGTTTTGTAAGCTGCGAGCCGTACCTCGTTCTACGACCTGTTGCATTGCATACAAGGTCTGAATCGTAGCTTCCTGCGGTAAGATTTGTTGGCTGACTTCTTCAAGATTGCGCTGATAGAGCGGGCTACCGTCGTGTGACATAATCGCCTCAATGGTCGTAAGCGGTGTTTTTAAACCGTTATTTGCTAACACTTGATACGATTTCGTCACATCATACGGTGAAATGGAATACGAACCTAACAGCATAGAAGGGTAAGCCGGAATATCCGCTTTGTCCCAACCCATTTCTTTTTGCTTTGCAATCACTTTCTTTAAACCGACTTTCATACCGATATTGACGGTCGGAATATTTAACGAGCGCACTAACGCATCCATGAGCATTACCGAACCGCTAAAACGTTTGTCATAGTTTTTCGGCGTCCACGGTGGAGAACCTTTGGTATAGATGGTGATCGGTTGGTTCTGAATCGGCGTATTTAAACGGAAATTCTTCGGATCAGAAAGTGCGATTGCATAAATCGAAGGCTTCACCAACGAACCGATTTGACGTTTAGTCTGAATCGCACGGTTAAAACCGGCAAACTGCGTTAAGCGGTCGCCGACAATCGCACGAACTTTACCGGTTTTATATTCCGCCACTACGATAGCGGATTGTAAATCTCTGATTTTACTATCCGATTCCTCGAGTTTTTCTAATCCGTTGATTACCGCTTGTTCGGCAGAACGCTGCTGTTTACGATCTAAGGTCGTGAAAATTTTCGCACCGGATAGTTGCGCATATTTGTTTTCGCCGAGTTCCGCTTTAAGATCAAGATTCAACGCTTGCATAAATGCCGGTTGTTGGCGATAAATCGTACCTTTTTCTTTTACGCCAAGCGGTTGTTTTACCAATAATTCGTATTCGGGCTGGGTAATTGCTTGATTTTCCAGCAATAATTTTAATACTACATTACGGCGTTCAAGTGCGGCTTCCGGATGACGCCACGGATTGTAGAGGGAAGGTCCTTTGACCATACCGACTAATAACGCCATTTGTGACGGTGTAATTTCTTGAATCGGACGACCGAAATAGAATTGACTTGCTAATGCAAAGCCATGTACTTGATAACTACCGTTTTGACCTAAATAGATTTCGTTTAAGTAGGTTTCAAGAATACGGTTTTTGTCGTAGCGAAAATCTAAAATAAGCGACATTAACGCTTCATTCACTTTACGCACGATGGTTTTTTCGCTGGTTAAAAACAGGTTCTTAACTAACTGTTGAGTAAGTGTACTCGCACCTTGTACCGTTCTGCCGGCTTGATAGTTCGCCATTAACGCCCGCGCAATACCTAACGGGCTGATACCGTCGTGCTGATAGAAACGTTTATCTTCGGTCAGAATTAACGCTTGGATGAGAAAATACGGATATTGTTGCAAACGCAACGCTTGGCGTTCTTCATCATTATCCGAATGCAGCATTGCGATTAATTTCGGGTCGAGTCGAAACTCGTTAATTAATTTACGCTGAACTAAGTCTTCGATATGAGTCAGTTTGTCGTTATCGAAACGTAAACGTAAAATACGTTGTGCTTCCGGTGTTTCAGGAAACGGGAATGCGCGGCGCAACAACACAAGCGTATTGTTCTCAATTTTGAAATCGCCCGGTGTGGCAATTTGAGAAACTTGGCGGTAACCGTTATCCAACAACGCTTGTTTAGTTGCTTCCAACGATAACTTATCTTCCACGCTGATACTTTCAATACGGCTATAAACTTCCGCCGGTAATTGCCAAACTTGCCCGTCCATTTTTGCTCGAATACGCCCGTCGAGATAAATCCCGTAAAATGCGGCGAAGCAAGTGCCGACAAGCCCTAATTTAAGGCAAGTCGGAATCAAGAAGGATTTTTTCTTTAATGTTGTATTTTCTTGTTCTGGCGTTTGAGGTTCGGTTTGGGTATTTGACATAGAAAATTCTTTGCAAAAAAGTCAGCGAATCGGACCGCTTGTTAGAACCTCCCCGTTATGGGGAGGCAATAGAAGGTGTAATTACGGATTACGTTTAAATTTGCTGAAGTCAGGCTCTCGTTTTTCGTTGAAAGCGTTACGACCTTCTTGACCTTCTTCCGTCATATAGAACAACATCGTTGCGTTGCCGGCTAATTCTTGCAGACCCGCTTGACCGTCACAGTCCGCATTTAATGCCGCTTTTAAGCAACGTAATGCAATCGGGCTGTTTTGTAACATTTCACGGCACCAACGCACGGTTTCTTTTTCAAGATCCGCATAAGGCACAACGGTATTCACTAAGCCCATATTTAATGCTTCTTGCGCATCGTACATACGGCATAAGAACCAGATTTCACGTGCTTTTTTCTGACCGACGATACGCGCCATATAGCTTGCACCCCAACCGCCGTCAAATGAACCCACTTTCGGGCCGGTCTGACCGAATTTTGCGTTATCCGCCGCAATCGTTAAGTCACACATCATATGTAATACGTGGCCGCCGCCAACCGCATAGCCTGCCACCATTGCCACAACCGGTTTCGGGCAGGTACGAATATCACGTTGGAACTGTAACACGTTTAAGTGGTGTACGCCGCTATCGTCTTTATAACCGCCGTAGTCACCGCGAATTTTTTGGTCGCCGCCGGCACAGAATGCGTATTCGCCTTCACCGGTTAATACGATAACCCCGATTTTTTCGTCAAAGCGAGCATCGGCGAAAGCGTGGATCATTTCTTTAACCGTTTGAGGACGGAATGCGTTACGTACTTCAGGACGATTGATGGTAATTTTTGCAATACCGTCGGTTGATTTGTGGTAACGAATATCGGTATAGCCTTCGCTATGATCTACCCACGTAATTGGTGCATAAAGAAATTCTTCGCTTGGATATAACATTGGAGTTCCTTTTAATGTGTATAAAAAATTCGGGCAATTATAGCCGAATTACTAGGGATTAACGAGAAAATAAGCGGTCAAATTTTGTAAAAAATTTACAAAAATCTACCGCTTATCTTTAAAATGATTAGGCTTTTGCCACTCGAACAACGCCGTTTACTTTGGTCAGTTTTTGAATCACCACGTAGAGGTGTGCATTATCCGTGACGGAAATACGCATTTTAACCTGATAATTGCCGGTACCGTTCGGGCGACTTTCTACTGTGCCGATATTGCTGTTCATTGAGGCAATCGCATTGGTTAAACTTGCCAATACGCCCGGTTGATCTTTAATTTCCAGTTCGATATCGACATCTAAATGATCCGGTTTTTCCGGCTCTTGTGACGTTTCATCGGCAATGTCAAGGTGTTTAAGTGCCGCACGAATTTTGGATTTGGCTCGGGAACTGACGGCAAAATTTAACCAAGCCGGACTCGGTCGTTTACCTTGCTTGGTAATGATTTCAACGGTTTGACCGGATTGTAACGGTTGTGAAATCGGATACGGATTGCGATCGACAATCGCACCGACGCAACGATCACCGATATCGGAATGTACCGCATAGGCAAAATCGATAGCGGTCGCATTTGCCGGTAATTCGACAATACGTCCTTTCGGGGTGAATACGTAAATATCATCCGAGAAGAAATCGGATTTCACGTTCTCGATAAATTCATTCGAGTTGCCGGCACTTTGTTGCAGTTCGACGATGCTACGCAACCATTGTTGCGCTTTTTGCTGTACGCTGGTTGCGGTTGCTTGATCTTCGGTATAACGCCAATGAGCCGCCACGCCGAGTTCCGCCATTAAGTCCATATCTTCGGTACGAATTTGTACTTCAATCGGCACGCCTTTATGCCCAATCATTGACGTGTGTAAAGATTGATAGCCGTTGGTTTTCGGTACGGCAATATAATCACGGATTTTATACGGGCGCGGTTTATAGAGTGCGTGCATTTGCCCTAATGCACGGTAACAATGATCAACATTTCCCACCACCACTCTAAACGCATAAATATCTAAAATGGAATGGAAATGCTGATCACGCTGACGCATTTTTTCATAGAGTGAGTAGAGGTGCTTTTCTCGACCGTAAACTCGACCTTGAATACCGGCTTCATCTAAACGTGATTGAATTTCGTGGGAAATTGTCGAAATAAGGTCTTGGCGAGTACCGCGCGCCATATCAATCGCCATACGTAACACACGATAACGATGAGGGTGCATTGCTTGGAAGCAAAGATCTTCCAATTCGTTTTTAAGATGTTCAATACCTAAGCGATGGGCTAACGGACTGTAAATTTCAAGCGTTTCTTTCGCAATGCGGCGACGTTTGTCCGGACGTAACGCACCGAGCGTACGCATATTATGAGTGCGGTCGGCCAGCTTGATTAACACCACTCGAATGTCTTTGGTCATCGCCAAAATCATTTTGCGGAAGTTTTCGACTTGCGCTTCTTGGCGGGTACGAAATTTTAATTTATCCAGCTTAGAAACACCTTGCACGATTTCCGCTACACTCGAACCGAATTCGGCGGCAAGCTGCTCTTCCGTATAAGGCGTATCTTCAATCACATCGTGTAACAATGCCGCCATGACCGCCTCATGGTCGAGTTTCATTTCCGCAATAATGGATGCGACTGCTACCGGATGCGTTATGTAAGGCTCCCCGCTGGAGCGAGTTTGCCCCTCGTGCGCATCACGCGCAATCACAAAGGCACGTTTTACCAGCTCGATTTTATCAGCAGGTAAATAGCCTTGAATAATGCTATCTAACGGTTGAAAAAGATACACGGTACACCTCAACATAATTAAAAATGGATAATTGACAATAGATAGTACTACTATTTATTTTCAATTATCCATCTAAATTTTGAATAAAATTGATCTTAAGCGTTAGCTTGTACGTCTGCTAAGAAAGAGATCGCTTCTTGTTCGGCAACTTCTTGTTGGATCGCATCGCTGTTTTCCAGTTGATCCATGATTTGGCCGTTGATTAAACCTTTTTCGATTTCACGTAATGCGATAACGGTCGGTTTATCGTTTTCTTCAGGCACAAGCGGTTCACGAACGTGAAGTTGTAATTGTCTTGCACGGCGTGCCGCGGTCAAAATTAAGTCGAAACGGTTGCCGATTTTATCTGCTGCTTCTTGTACGGTTACACGAGCCATTTTGTTACTCCAGAGTTTTTGCGAATTTCGTTTATAAAAAGACGAGAGATTATACAGAAATTCGTATCTGCTTACAATGCAAGCGGTTTAATTTGCAAAAATTTCAGAAAATATAGGAAAAAATTGAAACACAAAATTGTATAAATAGGAAAAAAATAGGTTTTATTCTATAATCGCTTCAGTTTAGTTAATTACATTGGAGTGATTATGATAAATCCAACCAACCTAGCTTTTTCAGTGTTATATCACTATTTGACGATAATTTTTGAAAAACAAAAATTAACGTATCCTATTTTTCCTATGCAGTTCCAAGCAATTGAACTATCGTTATTGCAACAAGCTGAGGAAATGGTATTAGGCAATAAACCTAAGACAAAAGAATATAACGGAAAATTATTTAGTCTCTTCGAGGGAATTGAACGTGAAACAAATCCAAAGCATTTCTCTTATAGCTTTTCTCAGCTTGCACCGGTAAGTATTTTCCCAAGTAAAGAACAACAGCCTCGAACACTTAAAACACATTTAGAGGAACTTTCTAAACAAATTAACAAGATTCCGGCTTCCCACCAAAGTAATCCTGATTTATGGCTAGATCATTTGGATACCGCCTTACAATGCTTTACCAGCCAAATTGCTTGCCCTTATAGCGATGAAATTTCACTTTACGATTTTAGTAAAGCAGTAGCTGCGTTTGTAGTTGCACTTTCAGATCCGCATTTGGATCAAAAACAGCCTATTTTACTAATTCAAGGCGATTTCTTTGGTATTCAGGATTTTATTTTCTCCGACGGCAGTGAATCGAATAAGCAAGCGGCGAAAATCCTACGTGGGCGGTCGTTCCAAGTATCCTTATTCACAGAATTAGCTGCGTTAAAAATCCTGAAAGCCTGCGGTTTGCCAACGACTTCTCAAATGATGAATGCGGCAGGAAAATTTTTAATTATCGCCCCAAATACGCAAGCTGTGAAAAATGCAATTGAAGTTGTACAAGATGAACTTAACGCATGGTTTATTGAGCAAACTTATGGCTTGATTGGCCTAGGGATTGCGGTGCAGTCTGCGACACAAGAAAACTTCCGCCAAGATAAATACGAAAACTTAGTTAAATCACTTTTTGAAGCGTTGGAAGTGCAAAAATTGCAACGTCTTGATTTAACGAATACGACAGCCAATGTGCAAGAGGTAAGCTATCTAAACGGTGTATGCAAAATGAATAGTTATTTCCCAGCAGAGCAAGGAAGTGACTATTCGTTGGTCAGTGCCGATCAAATTAAAATTGGTGAAATGTTAGCGAAAAAAGATCGCATTATTATTTGTAATAAAGACACAAACTTTTATAAGTCAGACAAAACTGTACCATTAAAACTAGATATTTTTGATTATCGTATTCTATTTACCGAAGAAGATCCTGATACAGGTGAATTTGGTAAATTTGTAAAAGCGAATCAGATTTATCGATTCTGGGATTTCTCTTTGCCGAGAAATACTCAAGACACAATGTGGCAAGGCTATGCTCGTCGTTACATCAATGCCTATGTGCCGTTTGACGACGGGAAAATTGTGACGTTTGATAAAATTGCCGAGCAAAATCACCAAGATGGAAAAGGACAGGTGGCATTGATGACATTAAAAGGTGATGTGGATAATCTCGGGACAATTTTCCAAAAAGGCATTACACCACCAAATATTGCAAAAATGGCAAGCCTTTCTCGCCAAATGAACCAATTTTTCAGCCTATGGCTACCAGCTTATTGTGCGGAAAATAGCCCAAATATGTACACCGTATTTGCTGGTGGTGATGACTTTTTCTTGATTGGATCTTGGTATTCTACTCAAAAAGTCGCTTTTGCAATGCAAAAAAACTTTGCTCGCTATGTAGCGGAAAACCCGAAAATTCACTTTTCGGTAGGAATGGTAATGAGCAAAGTCGGTTTACCTGTGCCTCGCTTGGGGGATTTAGCTGAAGAGGCGTTGGAAAAAGCAAAAGGGATTGATAACGATAAGAATGCCGTGACCATTTTCAACCGCACTGTGAAATGGGCAGAGTGGAATAATCTTTGTCATTTAGAGCAAGAAATTCACCGCTTGGCGGAAGAATATAAAGTTTCAACCTCTTATCTTTATTCGTTAATTCGCTTATGTGAATTAGCTAATGATAATAAAAATATTGAAAGTTCAATATGGCGAAGCCGTTTTTATTACCGTACGGCACGTTACGTGGTTGATAAATTACCAAAAGACAAACGTAATAAAGCCTTAGATGAACTTACGATTTCATTAGGCAAGAACGGCATTGACAAATTTAAAATTAATTTTGCAATTCCATTAACTAATTATTTCTACCAAAATCGATAAGGAAAAATTATGAATATTAAATTTGGAACTGGAAGACCAGATGAGATTTTTTCTGATATTGCACAAGCTGCAGCTCAGAAAATTAAATCTAATGCAAATGCAAATAAAACAACCCAACTTCGTAAATTTTATGATGAATTAGCGATGTGGAATGAGAGAGTACAATTTCTTAAAAAAGCAAATGAAAGGGAAGCTAAATTTAAGGAGTTATTACCTTTTATTAAAATGTTAAAAGCTAAAGTTGCTTATGCAAATGGGCGTAAACACGTTGATAATAATTTCCTTAACATCTTTAATGACTGTATTGATGAAATTAATTCAGTTGATACATTACGTGATGCGAAATTATTTATGGAAGCAGTAATGGGCTTTTGCAAACTTGAAGAAAAAAACTAATTAGATAGGAATCCAAAATGAAATTAACTGACATCGTAGAAATTAAAGCAAAATTAGTATTACAAACCGGTTTACATATTGGTGCGGGCGATAGCGAAATGCATATTGGTGGGATTGATAATTCTGTGATTAAACATCCGATTACACAATCACCTTATATTCCTGGCTCAAGTCTCAAAGGAAAAATCCGTACATTATTAGAGTGGCGTTCCGGCGAGGTCAAAAAAGAACCGCTAAGTTTAAAAGATATGGAAAATGCCAAAGATAAAGAATCTATTAAAAATATCTTACGTTTATTTGGCATCAGCGGAGATACAAAAAATGCTGAGAGTGAAGTGGAGGAAATCGGTGTATCTCGATTAGCCTTTTGGGATTGTGCCTTAAATGCAGATTGGGAGAAAGCAATTCGTGAAGATAATCAACTTTTAACCGAAGCAAAAAGCGAAAACACTATAGACCGTATTACTGCGACGGCAGGTAACCCTCGCCAAACGGAGCGAGTGCCTGCAGGAGCCGAATTTGATTTCAAATTGACAGTGCGTAAATTTGAAGGAGATAGCAAAGATTTACTCGATCTTGTATTAAAAGGCTTGCGTTTGCTTGAGTTGGACAGTCTTGGCGGTTCAGGTTCTCGTGGTTACGGTAAAGTAAAATTTGAAGATTTAACTGTTGGCGGACAAAACGTGAATTTAGCTGAGATTGAGCCATTCAAATAAGGGGGCGAGATGAAACTTTATCGTTTTACACTTACTCCACAAAGTGCATTTGGTACGCCTTTGGTAGGAGATAGTCTATTTGGACAGCTTTGTTGGGCGATTGCAAACCGCTTTGGACAGACTCGTTTAACACAGTTGCTTGAGGGTTATACCGAACAAAAGCCGTTTATGGTGGTGTCTGATGCTTTCCCGAAAGGTTATTTACCATTGCCGACTTTACCTTCTAAGTTTTGGAAAACTAGTGACGAGCATAAAAATGACCGTAAAAAATTAAAAAAGGTTCAATGGGTCAAATTTGAAGATACGCAACAACAAGCGGTGGCATTTTGGCAAGAATTTGCAATTAATGCACAGTTAGAATTCAAAAAAGAAAACCAAGATCAATATCATAATACGATTGATCGTAAAACAGGTACAACAGGAGAGGATATTTTTGCCCCCTATGCTACTAATGTAACTTGGTATGCCCAAAATCAGGTATTTGATCTTTATGTAGTATTAGATGAGCAGCGTTTCAGTATAGATAATGTACTGCAAGTATTGCAAGATGTCGGACAATTTGGCTTTGGACGAGATGCGTCAATTGGACTGGGCAAATTTAGTGTAGCATTAGATCAAGCGATCGAATTTAGCCAAAAAAATGCAAATTGCTATTTAACGTTGGCAAATTGTGCGCCGAAAAATTTAGGGTTGGATAAAACACGTTGCTTCTACCAAATTACTACCCGTTTTGGTCGCCATGGCGGTGTACAAGCATTAAGTGAAAATCCATTTAAAAAGCCGATTATTTTAGCAAAACCAGCTGCAATCTTTACCCCAAATGAGTATCAAGAACGGTTGTTTTTAGGTAATGGCTTAGGCGGGGTTTCTTTTGCTCAACCTAATGCAATTCATCAAGGTTATGCCCCTGTTATACCATTATGTGTGGAGTTCCCAAATGAATAAATTTATGCAAACACACAAGGTTTATTTAACCCCGCTCAGTCCAATTCATATTGGATGTGGGGAAGATTTTGTGCCGACGAATTATGTAATAGATGAAAATACGTTATTTCACTTTGAACCAAGTAATTTGAGTTTAAATGATCAACAACGCACAGAATTATTAAATTTCATTACTAATTTAGACTTACTTGCGATTCAACGCTTTTTTTTAAATCTAAGAGAACAAGCTATCGCTTCCGCATATTATTTTACTGATGTATCAGAAGGATTAGCTAAGAATTATCGAGAAAAAATAGGAAAAGTTGCACAGCGTGAAAATAATAGTAATAAAATAGTCGTAAACCAGTTTGCTATTGAACGTACTGCTTACCAGCCTTTTAAACAGTTACCTTATATTCCGGGATCAAGCTTCAAAGGGGCTTTAGCAACCGCATTATTGGATAAAGCACACCAAGAAAAACACAATCCTAAAGTAGGCATAAGAGATAATGGAAAGCTATTAAAAGCCTATCTTGGTGAATTTGAAAATAGTCAATTAAGAACAGTAAAATTTGGTGATTTTTTACCAATTGTTGATACTGAAAGTAAGATTTTTTATGCATTAAACTTTAAGAAAAAGCCTTCTAAAACAGGTGGAGAAGGTCGAGCAATGGCATTACGCCGAGAGTGTATTTCAGCGGGACAATATCGTGCTTATTGTAGTGAATTAACATTAATGGCAAATCCTGAAAATAAGCAAAATATTACTGATTATTTCAAAGCATTAAGAGATTTCTATCTTCCAATTTTTAAAGAGGAAGTAGAGTTATTAAAATCTCGTCATTTAAGTACTCCAAATTATTTAAAGTCATTAGAAAATTTACTGAATAATCCAAAAGTGGCTTTAATTAGATTAGGAAAAAATGGGGCAGATAGTAAAACCTATCAAGGTAAGGGCATTGCTCAAATTAAAATTATGGGGGCAAAAGGGACACCACCGAATTTTAAAGATAGTCCAACAACTATTTGGCTTGCTGGCTCAAATGATCGCCAACAAACAGATTTATTACCTTTTGGGTGGGCATTATTAGAATATGATCCTCAAGAAGAAAATAGTGAGTTAAAAGCTTGGTGCAATACACAGCCTAAATCCAGTTTTGATCGCTCAGCTATTTTAGTAAAACGTGAAGAGCAAAAAGTCAAACAAGCGAAATTAAAAGCAGAAGCAGAAGCAAAATTGCAAGCTGAAAAAGAAGCAGAATTAGCTAAAATTGCGATGTTAAATTCTCTCAATGAAAATCAAAAAATAATTATCGATTTTGTTGAGAAGGTTGAAAACACGAGAGAAAGACAAGCAGATAATACGGGATCTCCTTTATTAAAAGAAGCCCAAAAGTTATTTGAACAAGCTCTTTCTTGGCAGATTCAAGATAGGCAATTCGTGTGTGAAAAAATTACCGTTGATCTTTTAAGGTCAAAAATTGATTTTAAAAAGAAAGATACTGAAAAAACGATTAAAAAGTGGATCAATAAACTGGTTTCATAATGACTTTAATTCAATTTCCCATCGTTCGTTATCAATTTTATTTTAAGGTAACCGAACCTATTTTATTACCTGAATACGCAGGCTCAACTTTACGTGGTGCTTTTGGGAGAGCACTACGTAAAATTGCTTGTATGACTAAGCAATCTGATTGTAAGGGTTGCCCGCTTTATCGCAGTTGTCCTTATACCAATATTTTTGAAACACCGGCACCAGAATCTCACGAGCTACAAAAATTCAGCCAAGTACCGAATGGTTATATTATTGAGCCACCTAAGTGGGGTGAACATTTATATCATACTGGAGAAATATTAACATTTTCACTTGTGTTATTTGGCAGATTGATCGAACAACTTCCTCTGATTGCTTTCGCCTTTAAACGTGCTTTTGAATATGGTATCGGTAAGGAAAAAGGAAAAGCGAGTTTAATTGGTATTGAAAAATGCAATCAAAATCAGACCGCCTGTGAAACGATTTTGGTTAACGATAATATTATTGAATATGATAAAAAAATTTTTATCCCGATAGCATTTCCTGAAACATTATCTATTCAAATCGAAACACCACTACGCTTACAAGAAAACGGAAAACCATTGAGAGAAGATCAAATCAATGCCGAACGATTTTTTATTTCATTGGCAAAACGTATTTCGTTATTAAGCGAATTTCATTTCCAGCTATTAAATTTAAATTTCGAGCAAATTAAATATGATATTTCGCAAGTAAAAGAAAATAAAAATCTCCGTTGGCAAGATTGGACAAGGTATTCATCTCGCCAAGATCAGCGAATGAAATTAGGTGGCGTAATAGGCAGTTGGCAGTTTAATAGCTTATCTACTGAATTGGCACAACTTTTATATATTGGACAGTGGTTACATTGTGGTAAAAATGCCACTTTTGGGTTGGGTAAATATCAGATTACAAATTTGTAATTTTCACTACTTATTTTACCGCTTGCTATACTTATTTCTTTTCATTCGGAGGACTAAAAATGGCGGTATGGTTTATTTCAAGACATCAAGGAGCAATTGATTGGATTAAGCAACAAGCAATCCATATTGATCACTTTGAACAACATCTTAATGTTGCAGAGATCCAAGCTGATGACGTTGTTATCGGCACTTTACCGATCCATTTAGCGGCTGAAATTTGCCAAAAAGGGGCAAAATTTTATTTTTTATCGGTTAATGTTATTCGTGAACAACGGGGTACAGAATTAACCTGCGAGCAACTAGTAAAACAGGGTTGTTCAATTGAACCATTTTATATTCAAAAATTATAAGGGCTATTTATGCAAAAATATGATATTCACGTTTGTTTAATTTCCGGGCAAGCAGCAGCAAACTTATTACCTATTTTAGATACTGATTTTAAACCTAAACAGGCTATTTTTATTATTTCTGAGGATATGATTGATGAAGCTAATGCTCTAAATTTTGTTTTTGAGGCACAAGGGATCTCAGTAATAAATAGATATATAAAAAATGTTTCTAACTTTAAGTATTTAGAGGAAGAATTTTCTCATATTTGTAAAGAATATAAAGATGAAAATATTGCTCTTAATGCTACCGGTGGTACTAAATCTATGGTCATCGCAGCTAATAATATATTCAGAAAATATCATAAAGCTGTATTTTACCTTGAGGCTAAATCTAATCGGATATCTTTTCTTTATCAATTAAAAGATGGAACATATCTTCCTGATATTAGTTTAAATTCTAAAATTACATTACAAACATATTTGACAGCTTATGGTATTAAATCAAATCCAACATTTACTAAAATAAATCGAGCTCGTTTGAATGCTATGGTTTCAGCATTTATTAATGGGTATAACTCATTTAGTTCTTATGTTTATAAATTGAATTGGTATGGCAATCGAGTGAAAAACTTTAAATCTGAGCTAGAAAAAGAAGATTTGCAGGATGCAAATTTTATTAAATTGCTAAATCAATTATCGGTGGCAGATAAAAATAATGGGGTTATTAAATTTAATGGTAAAACTATTGATTATAAAAGCCACTCAGAAAAATTTTTCACAAATGGAGGCTGGTTTGAGGAATTTGCATACAGCAAACTAAAAGAAAATAATGATGTAAAGGATATGCAATGTGGTTTGAATGTAAGTAATGATATCTACGGTAATGAATATCAAAATGATGATTTTAATAAAAATGAATTAGATGTTGTATTTATTGCAAAAGATAAACTTCATATCATTGAATGTAAATCAGGGCAGATTTCATCTGATACAGGAGCAAAAATTATTTATAAATTAGAAGCATTAAAAAAATATGGTGGCTCAATGACAAAAACTTGTTTGCTTAGCTATGAGAAAGTTCCTCATGTCGTGAAACAACGAGCGAAGGCCGCTGGTGTTCATATTATTTCAGGCTTTGAAGTAAAAGATTTTGATAAACAGATTGCTAAATGGATAGGGGCTAGATAGTGAAAACCTACAATAAACGCATTTTACTCTCAGTAACAGGAATGTCGCCAGCGGTAGTCACAGAAACACTCTATGCTTTGGTTACGGAAAAAAACTTTATCCCAACTGAAATTCAAGTGATCACTACTATTCAAGGTAAAAATAAATTACTTTCAGCTTTGCTTGGTATTGAAGGTGGACGTAAAGAACGCAAAGGGGCATTGCAAGAGTTTATTGATGACTATGGCTCACACTACGGCTTTACTCAAATTCATTTTGATGAAAGCTGTATTCATATCATTGAAGATACAAGCGGTGAAAAATTGCCCGATATTCGCACACCACAGGAAAATGAATTTGCTGCAGACAATATTGTAAAATTAGTAGGGACATTATGCCAAGATGAAGAAAGTCAGTTGCATGTTTCCATTGCGGGTGGACGGAAAACCATGGGCTTTTTTATGGGTTATGCCTTATCACTTTACGGACGAGAACAAGATAGCCTTTCACATGTTTTAGTTGATGAGCAATTTGAAACCTTGCCGAATTTCTATTACCGTAAGCCACAGCAACATCTTATTATTAATCGTGACGGTAAAGAACTCGATGCTTCCCAAGCCAACATTATGTTGGCAGAAATTCCATGGGTAAGATTGGGGTTAGGTGTGCCTGAAGATCTGAAAGATAATAAGGTGAGTTATAGCCAATCAGTAAAAAATGCTCAGGAATTATTAAAAGAGCCGAAATTGACTTTCTTATATGAGATTGAACTGAGACAGGTTCAATTTGGAACATCAGAAGTGCAATTGTCTCCTAGGGGATATGCTTTTCTTTTAAGTTTAGTTATTTCTCGTATCAAAGGAAAAAAATTTGATATTAATGATCCAAAAGTATTATCTGAACTCACAGAAATCTATGCTAAGATTTATACATATTTAGCATCAAGTTCTATTGAGATATTACCAGATACTAAAATTATCAAAACCGCTGAAGATTTAATTAGTGAATTTAATAGTGCTTATTCAAGATTTAGCGATATGATTCGAGATTCCCGTACAAGCATTAGCAATGATGTTAAAAAAGCGTTTTCTATAGGAAAAGGGGGAAAATCTCGTTATATTCCTTATTCTAAAAACTATTGCTATCATCTTGACGTTGAAGACGTAGATATTTCAGAAATCGAACCTGAATTAAAACGTTTAAATCTCCTCTAATCAAACCGCCTTCGGGCGGTTTTCTTTTTCATACAAATTTGCATTTCCCGCTATCCTTTTTCCATTTCTCTATAATGCACCACATCAAGCAAACAGTGTGAAGTAACAAATAAAGTGCAAATTTGCTATTTGGCCACTCACAGATGAAATTTTATAAAATGGCTTCAACACAGTAACATAAGTAGAAGATTATGTTAGAGAGTTGATTTGTATTTATAGCAACCGAATTTATCAAGTATATGCGATTTTAAAGCAAGCTGTTATCTGACAATAAAAGAAATGTTGGCGAACTTAAACGCATGATTAAATTAACAAAAGAAAAGGAAAAAATATGAAAAAATTAAATAAAGCAGCAATGAATAACCGTGCAAACCAAATGAACCCAAATAGTAAACAGTATAAACAGGCAAGAGACCATCACGCAAACCAACTTAATCCAAATAATATAGCTTATAAAAAGGCAAAAGATAATCGTTCTAACCAATTAAATCCAAATAATGCAGCGTACAAAAAATCAAGAGGTGATCAAATGAAACAAACAAATCGAAATAATAAAACGCATCAAGAGGGTAGAAGCACAGTGAATCATAACCAACGTAATCCGCATTTCCGTCATCAGCCATCAAGAACACAACAGACCTCAGGTTTTTGGGAGGGATTAACGGTCGGCGTTGTTGTAGGTGTAACTGGTTATATGGTTGCTGATGAATTGGGCTTCTTGGATTAAAGTTTAAATGAACATATGGGGATGTCGTCGCTTACGCTTCCCCTAACTTAAAATGAGAAAAAGATAAATTTAATTACATATAGAGAAGGAAAATAACATGTCAAAATTAGTAAATAAACAAAATGCAAATCATCAATATCAATTAAAACGTCATATGCCAAAACAAGATTATTCAAACGCTGATTTATGGTCCAAAATTTGTAATTATGCTATGGAGGCAGGGCGAGAAGTGATAGAAAAAGTATTAATCCTCTATTATGTAGTTAATGATAAAAATACGCCATTGAAAGCTAAAACAATTATTTGGTCTGCTCTCGGATACTTTATTTTACCGATAGATGTGATTCCGGACACCATTCCTGTTGTGGGTTTTAGTGATGACCTTACAGCACTTACAGCGGCATTAACTTCGGTTGCAATTTATACTCATCAGGTGCATATACGACAGGCAAAAATAAAGATGAAAGAATGGTTTAATTAAGGAATAACGGCTGCCAGTCCGTTAACTGGCATTAATAGAGCTTAGAAATGAAACTTTCTAAGCCTTTATTTTTATGTTTGGAAAATGCTGGCAATCTGTTTCACGAGCTTGTCCTCGACAGTTTTATCTGCCAAGAATGGAAATTCTTTAACGAGTTTATTACCCACCACACCATTATTTTGCAAAATACTGCGAATAATACGATCAATATAATGATTTGGCATATCGACAATATTTTTGACCGCTTCTCTTGCTTGTTCGTGTTGTTGCAGATATTTCGATTCTTCTCTCATATCGCTTTCAATCACTTTTTGGATTAAACCTGCTAAATAAATAACGTGTTTAGTTAAGTCCGGATAACGCCATAAGGGTTCAGCGAGTTGATTCTCATTAAAACATAAATTGGATTTAATTCCATCCGCATAGGTATAGTGTTCTTTTGAAAATGAATATAAACCATATAAATTTTCCATTAACGGTTTAGAGATTTCATCAAGCATATTCGCATAATGCAAACGCTCGGCGGCAGATTCTGCGATAACACCGGAAATCGGCAAAATAACGTTATCCGGTAAAACACCATCTCGTTTTAATGTGTCATTGAATAAAAAGCGGTGTACACGCCCATTACCATCCGCCAAAGGGTGTAAATACACAAAGCCGAATGAAACAACAGCACTTCGCATAATGGCAGATTGTCCAATGGTTTTTTGCCAAAACTGTAAGATACCTCGCAGTTTTTGAGGTAAATATTCATAAGGCGGAGCAATATAATGCACGATTTCCTTAAATCGATAAGTTTGTCCAACAAAAACGGGCGATTGACGGATGCCATAATGATTAATTACTGTTTGATTCCCTAAGATTTCCTGCTGTAAACGAGCGAGAGCTTCCTGCGTTAACGGTAAATCTCCTTTTCCCGTATTACGGGCAATAACATCCGCAAAACGAGCTATTCTATCAGTTTGATTACCTTCCCCTTCAATAGTAAAGCTTGCTTTACTTTCTCGTAATGTAAGCCATACCGAAGATCTCATCAGTAAGTCCTCGCCAAACTCGGCAATTAACTCATTAAGCAATACGGAGATATTAAGTTCGACACTCTGTAAAAAAGCATCATTTTTCAATAGGATAGGGCAGAAATCAGCCGTTCCGGCTAAATTATTATTTACTCGCCAACGACTGTTTTTTTCAACTTGATTGGGACTTGCAGTCACGACCCATTGATCATTGAGAACATCGACATAATTTCCGCCAATATTTTCAGGCACTTGTAACTTTTCTTCCGTCAGCCATTCATAAAGAAATGCCGCTCGGCGAGCATATTGACCGGTAGGTTCATCATTTATCCATTGCTGAATTTCTTTACAACCTACTTTCTTAAAGAAACGGGCTAAAAATTCTAAATTGATGATTTCGTGTTTAAGATGAAATTGTAAATGAGAGATTAAAGTCGCCTCTGGGCGAGCTTTTTCTTGATACAGTTCGATCCGAAAGCCGGTTTCGCTGATTTTTTCGGTCACTCGGCGGGAAGCAATACCACTTTTTACGATTAAAGGTAAAAACAGCGGTATGTCATATTCTTGAATTAACCATAATGCACCAATCGGGTCTTGCATTTCCATTTCGACTTCTCTTTTTAATTTTGAATGTCGTATTTTTGCAAAAAAGAATTTCAGCCGCAACTTTTTGATTATTTTTATGTGTTTTTAGAAATTTTTAATTATATCTCTTACAAATTTGCATTTCCCTCCACTCTTTTCCCATTTCTCTATAATACCTCACATCAATCAAGCAGTGTGATGTAACAAATAAATTGCAAACAGCTAAATGTACAAATTTTTAATTCACATTAATGCGTAAAAAATTTTATAAACTAATTTCAACAAACAATAAGGAGATAGCAATGCTAGAAGATTTATTTTTAGCGGCATTAGCGGAAGCCCTTGAAAATATTTTTGAGGAATAGCGGAAGCAGGTGTGGTTGATACCTCCAAATTAACCAAGGAACAAATTTGCAAAATGCTAAAAGCGGTAGGAAAGAGCGTAATATTCTCAACCATATTAACAACGAGGACAAAAAGATGATTAAAGCAGAAAATTTTTACGACAATCTTGTTTTTTTACCGCCGATGCGATTCTAAAGTAAGTTGCTATCTGACAATAAAAGAGATGTTGGCGAACCTAAACGCATGATTAAATTAACAAAAGAAAAGGAAAAAATATGAAAAAATTAAATAAAGCAGCAATGAATAACCGTGCAAACCAAATGAATCCAAATAGTAAACAGTATAAACAGGCAAGAGACCATCACGCAAACCAACTTAATCCAAATAATATAGCTTATAAAAAGGCAAAAGATAATCGTTCTAACCAATTAAATCCAAATAATGCAGCGTACAAAAAATCAAGAGGTGATCAAATGAAACAAACAAATCGAAATAATAAAACGCATCAAGAGGGTAGAAGCACAGTGAATCATAACCAACGTAATCCGCATTTCCGTCATCAGCCATCAAGAACACAACAGACCTCAGGTTTTTGGAAGGGATTAACGGTCGGCGTTGTTGTAGGTGTAACTGGTTATATGATTGCTGATGAATTGGGCTTCTTGGATTAAAGTTTAAATGAACATATGGGGATGTCGTCGCTTACGCTTCCCCTAACTTAAAATGAGAAAAAGATAAATTTAATTACATATAGAGAAGGAAAATAACATGTCAAAATTAGTAAATAAACAAAATGCAAATCATCAATATCAATTAAAACGTCATATGCCAAAACAAGATTATTCAAACGCTGATTTATGGTCCAAAATTTGTAATTATGCTATGGAGGCAGGGCGAGAAGTGATAGAAAAAGTATTAATCCTCTATTATGTAGTTAATGATAAAAATACGCCATTGAAAGCTAAAACAATTATTTGGTCTGCTCTCGGATACTTTATTTTACCGATAGATGTGATTCCGGACACCATTCCTGTTGTGGGTTTTAGTGATGACCTTACAGCACTTACAGCGGCATTAACTTCGGTTGCAATTTATACTCATCAGGTGCATATACGACAGGCAAAAATAAAGATGAAAGAATGGTTTAATTAAGGAATAACGGCTGCCAGTCCGTTAACTGGCATTAATAGAGCTTAGAAATGAAACTTTCTAAGCTCTTTTGTTATGGTTGAAAAATATTGGGGATTTTGTAAGTGATGTAATTTAACAAGTAAATTAAAGGCTTAGGTAAACAACTCTTTCTTTATAAAAAGATTAGCCCATAGGATTTGATACTAATTATAAATTATAGTATATTTACACTATATCTACGATAGTAGTCTAATGAATCTTTAATCATATTTTTGAGTATTAAATAGACATTTTTTGGTTTACGTTTACTTACATAAGGGATATACCTAAATTGACTTATAACATATTGAATAGTAAAGCGATTTTTCAATATGTGCTATCGAAAGATTTCGCCCTGCCTAAAAGGGATTAAGACATAAAAACGCACAGTCTTTCAAAGGTGATTTAAATCGAAAGATTTCGCCCTGCCTAAAAGGGATTAAGACGCTAATTTCCACTCGGCAGTTTCATCATCCGTTATATCGAAAGATTTCGCCCTGCCTAAAAGGGATTAAGACATTTCATTATAGAGATGTTCTTAAGAGTCGTCTTAATATCGAAAGATTTCGCCCTGCCTAAAAGGGATTAAGACTAATCATTATCTCTTAATTTATAGATAAAGTCAGATCGAAAGATTTCGCCCTGCCTAAAAGGGATTAAGACGAAGAATTCTTTTTCTAGTTCTTCTGTGATATTTTCATCGAAAGATTTCGCCCTGCCTAAAAGGGATTAAGACCGAATTTTAGCATTCGCTTCGTCGATTTTTTGTTATCGAAAGATTTCGCCCTGCCTAAAAGGGATTAAGACTCTTCACGGCGTCTTAGACTGGCTCTAAATTCATCAATCGAAAGATTTCGCCCTGCCTAAAAGGGATTAAGACACAACTTATCGTCACTTATATAATAACTATTGTTATATCGAAAGATTTCGCCCTGCCTAAAAGGGATTAAGACAGAAGTTTTAAATTTAAATCTGAATATTTTTTTATCGAAAGATTTCGCCCTGCCTAAAAGGGATTAAGACGGATTGAATACCTGGTATCCAACAACACCATTCATATCGAAAGATTTCGCCCTGCCTAAAAGGGATTAAGACATTCCTTTTAACTCATCATTGCTAAAAGCATTTTACGATCGAAAGATTTCGCCCTGCCTAAAAGGGATTAAGACTAATCTACCTTTGCTATCTTGAGAACCAGTAATAATCGAAAGATTTCGCCCTGCCTAAAAGGGATTAAGACTTTTATAAGATAAGCCGTTAATATTTAACGCTTTACATCGAAAGATTTCGCCCTGCCTAAAAGGGATTAAGACGTCCGCATAAATCTTTGCCAGTAAGCGAATCGCATATCGAAAGATTTCGCCCTGCCTCAAAGGGATTAAGACTGAAATCACTGACACCCATGTCTTGTAATGTCCGTATCGAAAGATTTCGCCCTGCCTCAAAGGAATTAAGACTCTTCCGGAGCTGGTGTCCAGTCCGTTGCGATGTATCGAAAGATTTCGCCCTGTTTAAAAGGGACTTTTGAGTGATACAAATTTGTATATTGGTGTTTCATAAACATTTTTCCCTATACTACGCAACATTAAATATTTATGGATAAGGGAGAGGTTATGGAATTTATTTTGCAATTCTTAGATGCTTTATATAAAAACCACAGCCAGTGAAAACTGGCGATTTGCTATTCTTAAAATGATTATCCTTGATTGATAAGGAAAATATATGGGGCAACCACGTATTCGTTATTTAGTGGCATACGATATTGCTTGTTCGAAACGGCGTTACCGTATCCATAAAACACTTTCCGCTTATGCCATAGGTGGACAAAAGTCATTTTATGAATGTTGGTTAACTGCCAAGGAATTATTGCAATTTAAGCAACAGCTATCTGAGCTGATGGATTGTTCGGCGGATCGATTGCTGATTTTCCAATTACCGAAAGATACTAAACCGATGTTATTCGGCACGGCAAAATTACTCACTTTGGATCAGCCGTTTTTAATTGTCTAGGGGGAAAGAAAGATGGCAACTTTATATATTGACAGACGCTGTACGGAATTAAAATTGGACGGAGAAGTATTGATTGGTTATGAACAGGGAGAGCGAATTGCAACTATACCACTTGCTCCATTAGATAGATTATATATAAAAGGGGATATTTCTCTACAGGCATCATTACTGGCAAAATTGGGCGAGAAAAAGATAGGCGTGATCTTTTTACAAGGCAGAAAGAATATTCCTATGTTATTTATGCCACAACCACATAATGATGCGGAAAGACGTATTAAACAATTCCGACTCTCGCAAGATCCTGCCTTTTCCCTACAAGTCGCTAAATATATCGTTTCTTTAAAGCTACTTTCTCAAAAAGCCATTTTAGTCCGTTTTGCCAAAATTTATACAGATGTAAAAACCTTATTAAGTGAGTTTGAGCAAATAATGGCTCAAATTGTTGAACAGCACTCAATCTCCGCTTTACGAGGTATTGAAGGAAAAGCTGCTACTATCTATTTTTCAGCTTTGGCGTTATTACTACCTCGTGATTTAAATTTTAACGGACGTAACCGCCGCCCTCCACGCGATCCTTTTAATGCAATGTTATCACTAGGCTATACCTTATTACATTCTGAAGCGGTTTTAGCACTTTATGGTGTCGGCTTAGAGCCTTATGTCGGCTTTTATCACAGTTTAGATTATGGTCGAGAATCACTTGCTTGTGATGTGATGGAAGTGTTACGTCCACAATTTGATGAATGGTTATTAGATGCGTTTCAACAAGCAGTTTTTTCAGCACAAGATTTTACGATTCATAATATTGAAGGATGTCATATTAATAAAGAACAACGGATTTTATTTTATAGTGAGTTTGAAAAGGTTGCAGAAAAATTTCGTAAGTCACTTAATGCCCAATGCTCTGAATTAGTAAAAATGATTAGGGAGTATGAGCTTGGTTATAAACCGCAACAAAGAAAAGATATTCAGGTTGAAATATCGCCTATAGAATCTCAACATTTTGAAGACAATTATTTTAGACAGGTTTTATCGTGAGGAAAAAATGCAATATTTAATTGGTTACGATATTGGTAATGAAAAACGTTTACAACAGGCTTATCGCACGGTTATTCAATTTGCGATGCCGTTACAATATAGCTTATTCTTGTTTGAGGGAACAAAAAAGGGACTAGATGAGGTATTGGAACGATTGCTGAAAGTGGTCAACCTAAAGGAAGATGATTTACGGGTTTATCCCTTGCAAAATCAAGATAACAAATATTGGAATTTAGGGAAATGTATATTGCCGGAGGGGATATTTATAAGCTCAATTAGCTTTCAATAAGCAAAACAAGCGGTCCGAAATACGGCTTTTCTTGCAAAAAATCCTATCAATCAAACCGCCTGTGGTTAAGCATTACTATATTCGGTACGCTCGCCAAGCCAGCGGTGAATCAGCGCTTCTGCAAGCGGTGGATTTTGCTGAATAATTTGCTTGGCATAGTTTTGTACTAGTGGAATCATTTTGCGATCTCGCATTAAATTCGCTACTTTAAATTCCGCCATACCGGTTTGTTTGGTGCCGAGAATTTCACCCGTGCCACGAATTTCTAAATCCTTCTCGGCAATATAGAAACCGTCTTGACTGTCACGCAACACTTGTAAGCGTTTACTCGAAATTTTGCCAAGCGGCGGTTTATAAAGTAATACGCAATGCGAAGCGGTTGCCCCACGTCCGACACGTCCACGTAACTGATGTAGTTGAGCAAGTCCTAAACGTTCGGAGTTCTCGATAATCATTAGGCTGGCATTCGGCACATCAACGCCGACTTCAATTACCGTTGTGGCAACCAATAAATCAATATTTGCCGCTTTAAATTCAGCCATAATTTCTTGCTTTTCTTGCGGTTTCATGCGTCCGTGTACCAAGCCGATACGTAAGTCCGGTAACGCTCGTTGTAAATCTTCGGCAATCGCTGCCGCTGCTTGTGCTTCCAAGACTTCCGATTCATCAATTAATGTACAAACCCAATAGGCTTGGCGTTTTTCATTTTTACAGGCGGCGTACACACGACGGACGATTTCATCTCGTCTATCTTCTGAAATCGCCACAGTGGTAATTGGTGTTCTCCCCGGTGGTAGCTCATCAATAATCGAAGTATCCAGATCAGCATAGACCGTCATCGCTAAAGTACGAGGAATTGGTGTAGCTGTCATAATCAGCTGGTGCGGATAAATGCCGTCTTTTGCCCCTTTTTCACGTAGGGTTAAGCGTTGATGTACACCGAAACGGTGTTGTTCATCAATAATCACTAATGCGAGGTTATGAAACTCCACACTTTCTTGGAAGAGGGCGTGCGTGCCGATAATCATCTGCACCTCGCCGTTTTTAATTGCTTCCCGTTGTGCGGTGCGAGCTTTGCCTTTTACTTTACCGGCAAGCCAGCCGACCTCAATACCGAACGGGCGTAGCCAGTTGGCAAAGTTATTGGCGTGCTGTTCAGCGAGGATTTCAGTCGGTGCCATTAATGCCACTTGTTTACCGTTATCAATCGCAAGCAGGGCGGCAAGCGCAGCAACTAAAGTTTTGCCCGATCCGACATCGCCTTGTACTAATCGCATCATTGGTGAGGATTTGGCTAAATCTTGCTCGATATCCGCCGTCACACGGCTTTGGGCGTTGGTCGGTTTAAACGGCAAGCTCGCCAAAAAGCGACTTTTGAGATCGGTTTGATAACATAGCGGTGTAGCAGTAAGCTGATTGACTCCGACTCGTACTTGCTGCATTGCTAAGTTGTGCGCCAGTAATTCTTCAAAAATCAGCCGTTTTTGTGCCGGATGCTCACCTTTTTCCAACTGTTCGGCAGAAATATCCGGTGGCGGGCGGTGTAATAATTGCAACGCTTCTTTTAAGCTGTATTTATGCGGATTGTATTCGTCCGGCAACAGTTCACCGACTTTGATTTTATCTAATAACGCTAATGCTTGCTCGGTGAGTTTACGTAACGAATTTTGCTTTAAACCTTCTGTGGTGGAGTAAATCGGCGTTAAAGTTTCGGCAAGTTCAAGCGGTTGATTATTGCGAATAATTTGATATTCGGGGTGATGAATTTCCGCCATAAAACGCCCACGTTTGATTTCGCCAAAAGCTTTTACACGTGTGCCGGCGGTCAGGCTGTTTTTCATTCCCGCATTAAAATTGAAGAATTTCAGCGTAATTTTACTGGTGCCGTCAGAAAGTACGGTGGACAAAATCGGGCGGCGACCGAATTGCACTTCGGTAAGTTGCACGATGCCTTCGATAGTTGAAAAACTTTCCGGACGCACATCGATAATCGGTGTAATTCGAGTACGATCTTCATAGCGATAAGGCAAATGAAATAACAGATCTTGCACGTTATTAATGCCGATTCGGCTAAGTTTTTCCGCAATCGCCGCACCCACCCCGGAAAGGGCGGTAAGTGGCACACCGTCTAGTAATTGTTCGCTCATAGTAAAATTTTGGTTAAATCCGACCGCTTGTTTTCGATTGGGTTAATATAACAAATACTGTTTTTATGTACAAATCAAGCGGTCTGTTTTCATTAATTTTTTGCAAGTTAAAGGAAAATGATGGTACGAGAGTCCTCACTCGTACCGTTATAAATAGGTGGGTATTGACTGGCTTATACTGGCTAGATAAGATGTGCTGTAAATTTCGCCAAATACTTAAAAGGCGATATACCGCAAATGACGAGAAAAGGAGTATTTTATGGCAACAACATTACCGCAAGATTTTTTCTTAGAAAAAGAACAAAAACAGCGTTTCTATACCGATGATGAATTGGATTTATTGTATAAATTAGAGAATGGTTTAGTGCCAACAAAAACTCACGATCAAGTAATGGAAAACTTACGAAAAGCATTGGGCTTGGAAGAAAAATAATGAAATTTGATTACAATATCATTTGGTATGATGTTGCAGAAAAGAAACTATTTAATCAGGTGAGTTACATTCTAGAAAAATCACAAAATTTACTTATTGCCGAGCAGTTTTATGATGCCATAAAAAGTGAGGTAGATAAATTGAGCTATACAGCGGATGTATATACCTTACGTAAAAAGAAAGAAATTTCAATTTTAAATGGCAAATATCAGGTTAAGTTCCTGATTGGTATTAAAAATGTCTATATTGTGGATTTTAAATCAACACGACAAAATACTTATTAAGTCTAAATAAAATATAACTGTAAACAATTCCCTCATCTGTAATTTTTCTGTATTAAGCGGTCGGATTTAAGAAATTTTTTGCAAATTGCAAAATTCTGTGAAAATCCGACCGCTTTTGTTTTAAAATAGATCCCATTTTTCGATATTTAAAATAAAAATAGGAATAACAATGCGTACAAGTCAGTATTTATTTTCGACCCTTAAAGAAACGCCGAACGATGCACAGGTGGTGAGCCATCAATTAATGCTACGTGCCGGTATGATTCGTCCGATGGCTTCAGGTTTATATAACTGGTTGCCGAGCGGAATCAAGGTGTTGAAAAAAGTAGAAAACATTATTCGTGAAGAAATGAATAAAGGTGGTGCTATCGAGGTGTTAATGCCTGTGGTGCAACCGGCGGAATTATGGCAAGAATCAGGTCGTTGGAACGATTACGGTGCGGAATTATTGCGTTTTGTTGATCGTGGTAGCCGTGATTTCGTGTTAGGCCCGACTCACGAAGAAGTAATCACCGACTTAGTTCGCCGTGAAGTGTCGTCTTACAAACAACTTCCGTTAAATTTATACCAAATCCAAACTAAATTCCGTGATGAAGTGCGTCCGCGTTTCGGTGTGATGCGTTCACGTGAGTTCGTGATGAAAGATGCGTATTCTTTCCACGTGGATAAAGCGTCATTACAAGAAACTTATGATGTGATGTACCAAGTGTACAGCAATATTTTCACTCGCTTAGGCTTAGATTTCCGTGCGGTGCAAGCGGATACGGGTTCAATCGGTGGTTCGGCTTCACACGAATTCCAAGTGTTAGCATCAAGCGGTGAAGACGATGTGGTGTTCTCAACCGAATCGGATTTCGCAGCGAATATCGAATTAGCGGAAGCGGTAGCCGTAGGCGAACGTCAAGCACCGACGGCAGAAATGCAATTAGTCGATACGCCGAATGCGAAAACGATTAACGAATTAGTTGAGCAATTCAATTTACCGGTTGAAAAAACGGTAAAAACTTTAATCGTAAAAGGCGCAACCGAAGAACAACCGCTTGTAGCATTAGTGTTGCGTGGTGACCATGAATTAAACGAAATCAAAGCACAAAAACATCCGTTAGTGGCTGATCCGCTTGAATTTGCAGATGAAGCGGAAATCAAAGCGAAAATCGGTGCGGGCGTGGGTTCACTTGGTGTGGTAAATCTGAATATTCCGGCGATTATCGACCGTTCAGTAGCGGTTATGTCAGATTTTGGTTGTGGTGCAAACATTGACGGGAAACATTATTTCAATGTGAACTGGGAACGTGATGCGGCAATGCCGGAAGTGGCGGATTTACGTAACGTGGTAGAAGGCGATCCAAGCCCGGACGGTAAAGGTGTGTTACAAATTAAACGTGGTATTGAAGTTGGTCATATTTTCCAACTTGGTACCAAATACTCGGAAGCAATGAAAGCGACCGTTCAAGGTGAAGATGGTAAACCGCTTGTGATGACCATGGGTTGCTATGGTATCGGTGTAACACGTGTGGTTGCAGCAGCAATCGAACAGCACCACGATGATCGCGGTATTATTTGGCCGTCAGATGAAATCGCACCGTTCACCGTAGCAATCGTGCCGATGAATATGCATAAATCGGAAAGCGTGCAACAATTCTCGGAAGAATTGTATCGCAGCTTAAAAGCTCAAGGTGTGGATGTGATTTTCGATGATCGTAAAGAGCGTCCGGGTGTGATGTTTGCCGATATGGAATTAATCGGTGTACCGCATATGGTCGTTATCGGTGAGAAAAATCTTGCAACCGGTGAAATTGAATACAAAAACCGCCGTACTGGTGAGAAACAAATGATTGCCAAAGATCAGCTTTTAGCTTTCTTAAAAGAAAATGTGAAAGCATAATTTATAAAAAATAAAGGAAAAAAGACCGCTTGTTTTAAGGCAAGCGGTCTTTTTTGCAGGAAATTTACTTTAAATTATCTTTATCTTGCTGGCAGTATTCGTGTAGCATTTTACGTAATTTGTCGTTATTTTGTTTAAAATAGCGACATTTCGGGCAAAGCCATAAATGAACTTGAAGCTGGACACTCTCTTTAACTTTAAGTTTTTTTTCGCAGCTAAGTGAAATTAATTCTGAGGCATGCTCACAATTCATTATTATTTTTCTCCTTCAAACCAATTTTTTGCTAAACAAGCCTGTAGCTGTAGCCTAGCTCTATGCAAAATAACATGTAAATTAGCGGTACTAATTTCACATTCTAAGCAAATTTGTTCGCTCCCCATATCTAAATGTTCGCGCATCATAAAAACACGTGCCTGTTGTGCGGGCAACTTATTTAAACAAATGTCGAAGATCGCCCAAAATTCTTTCTTATAAGTAATTTGTCCGACATCTTCCCATTCTTTAGGCTCATAAGTGTCGGATGACCAATATCCGGTATGATCGAAAAATTGATTGGGACTTTCTTCTTCAATTAAGTCCGAAACATTAACCGTCCGTTTTCTATATTTAATTAAATCAATAATTTTATTTTTTAAAATAGCAAAAATCCAAGTTTTTAGTGCCGCTTGTCCTCGGAACGAATGAGCGTTCTTATATGCGCTGGCAAGCGATTCTTGTACGACATCTTCCGCTAAATCTGGATCTTTTAATTGTAAAGTGGCGAATTTAACCATTTGTAAACGAATTTCTTCGATTCGTTGCGGTGTAATGGAGCTTAATTGTTCAATTTCTGACATTATTTTTCCTTTATCTTAAATAAATTTATTTTTATGTAATTATTTTTATATTTCTAAGACAAAGGATTATACATAAAGGAGATGATTATGAACAGATTAACCGCTTATGACGTTACCCCTGAAACTATTTTCAATCAACGTCGCAAAATTATTAAAGCAATGGGGCTTGGTGCGGCGGCACTCGGTTTACCGAATATTGGACTTACCGCAGAGAAATCCGACCAGCTGAAAGCTCTTAATTTTAAAGACGCACCGAAGAGCGATTTATTACTTACTCCGGAAAATAAAGTAACCGGCTATAACAATTTCTACGAATTTGGCGTAGATAAAGCGTCGCCTGCCAAATTTGCAAAAGACTTCAAAACAGATCCTTGGTCATTAGAGATTGCCGGTGAAGTGGAAAATCCTTTTGTGCTTAACCACACACAATTGTTTAATACTTTTCCGTTAGAGGAGCGTATCTATCGTTTCCGCTGTGTTGAAGCGTGGTCAATGGTAATTCCGTGGATTGGCTTTGAGTTAGCGCGTTTAGTTGAAATGGCAAAGCCGACCGGTAAAGCAAAATTTGTCATCTTCCATACTCTGCATGATCCTGAGCAAATGCCGGGGCAGAAAAATAAATTTTTCGGTGGCGGTATTGATTATCCGTATGTAGAGGCATTAACTCTTGAAGAAGCGATGAATCCGCTTACCTTACTTTCGGTCGGGCTATATGGAAAAATGCTACCGCCGCAAAACGGTGCGCCGATTCGCTTGGTTGTACCGTGGAAATACGGTTTCAAAAGTATTAAATCTATTGTGAAAATTACCTTCTCGGAAACTCGTCCTCGCACCACTTGGGAAAAACTTGCACCGCATGAATACGGCTTTTACGCTAACGTGAATCCTAACGTAGATCATCCTCGTTGGTCACAAGCATCCGAGCGTGTCATCGGTAGCGGAGGATTACTTGCGGTAAAACGTCAGGATACTTTGATGTTTAACGGTTATGAGAAAGAGGTTGCTCACCTTTATAAAGGTTTGGATTTGAAGGTAAACTTCTAATGTTATCGATATTAAGAACAATAATTCATCTAGCTTGTGTTGTACCGCTGATATGGGTCGGTTTTGTTTTATCAAGTGACGATCCCGAAATTCTCGGTGCCGATCCAAGTAAAGATTTGATTCATTTTCTAGGCTATACCGCCATTATTATTTTCTGTGTGATGTTTTTATTAGGTATTTTGCTCCAAATATTGAATAAAAACCAATATCAGATTTTACGCCGCCCGCTTGGACTGTGGGCATTTGTGTGGGCATTACTGCATGTATGCGGTTATTTAGTGTTAGAACTTGGTTTGGATTTTTCTTTATTTTTAAGTGAAGTCGTCCAACGACCTTATCTTATCCTAGGTGCGATTGCATTTGTTATTCTATTGGCAATGTCCGTAACGTCTATTCCGTTTATTAAACAGGCGTTAGGTAAAAAATGGTTTAGCGTGCACCAATTCGCTTACGTTGCGATTGTGGCGGCCGCCGTTCATTATTATTGGTCTGTAAAAGGTTTGACTCTAGGACCGATTACCATCGGGATAATGGTTGCGGTTATTGTCGCTTGGAAATATGCAGGAAATCAGTTGTTAGCTTATCTGAAGTGATAGGATTAATTGCCCGATAAAAGAATTTATTTAGTCAGCATAAAAAATAAGCGGTCATTTTTACTAAAAATTCGGTAAAAATGACCGCTTATTATTTTTTCAAAATCAAGCTATTCAAAGGTTATCGCATCTTTGATTTTCTTCAATGCCGCATTTTCGAGCTGGCGGACACGTTCGGCGGAGATACCGTATTTGTCGGCTAAATCTTGTAAGGTCGCTTTTTCTTCATCTAACCAACGGGTTTTGATAATGTCTTGGCTACGTTCATCTAGTATCGAAAGTGCATAGGCTAATTGTGCCGTAGCTTGTCCGTTATATTGGTCGTCTTCCAAATCATCGGCAAAGTTAGAACTGTTATCTTCTAAATACATTGACGGTGTGTAGGCTTCATCGTCATCTTCGCCAACCGGTAAATCGAACCCTAAGTCTTGTCCTGTCATACGAGATTCCATTTCACGTACTTCTTCAGGAGAAACACCTAAATCTTCAGCGACTTTTTGGATTTCCTCCTCATTGAACCAAGCTAAGCGGTTTTTATTTTTACGTAAATTGAAAAAGAGCTTACGTTGTGCTTTAGTTGTCGCCACTTTTACGATACGCCAGTTTTTTAATACGTATTCATGAATTTCCGCTTTTACCCAATGTACTGCAAAAGAAACCAGTCGTACACCAACATTCGGATCAAAGCGTTTTACCGCTTTCATTAAACCGATATTGCCTTCTTGGATTAAATCAGCAAGCGGTAAACCATATCCCAAATAGCCTCTAGCGATATGAATTACAAAACGCATATGCGATAAAATTAACTGTTTTGCCGCTTCAACATCTTCATCATAGTAATAACGCTCGGCTAATTCTTTTTCTTGCTCAGCGGTTAAAATCGGATATTGATTTGCCATACGAATATAGCTGTCGAGATTACCTTGCGGTACCGGCATTCCGCCTTGTACTAAAGCAGGATGCATTGCTTCAGTCGGTTGATTATCATCGTCCAGAACTTCTACTTCATCCGGTTCAATAATCTCCGCATCTTCAATTTCATGTTCATCAAATTTCTTCATGCTATCTCTCTGGCTAACTATTTAATTTTACATTATAACAGCGTTAGAACTTTCTCGTCTGTTTTTCTTACGAGCAGATTAGATTCAAATAAAAAAGCCGAGTTCAATTTATCATGACTCGGCTTTTTAACATTTAGCAAGGAATGAATTTTGATCTGACCCCAAAAAGTTAGACTGTTTAATTTAAAGACTGAGTTCTGTATTGTACAGGGCTGAGTCCTTTTAATTTCACTTGAATACGCTCATTGTTATAATAATGAATGTACTCGTGAATCACTTTCTCAAGTTGTTCGAAAGTGTCAAATCGCTTACCAAAGTAACATTCCGTTTTCAATCGCCCAAAGAAACTTTCCATTGCCCCATTATCCAAGCAATTTCCTTTTCTCGACATACTTTGTTTAATATGATGTTTTCTCAGCATGTCTTGATAGTCAGCCATCTGATATTGCCAGCCTTGGTCGGAATGTAAAATCGGTTTAGCGTCCTTAGGCAGTTTTGCGACCGCTTGCTTTAGCATCCGCATCACTTGCTCAAAGTTCGGACTTCTTGCTAAATCATGAGCAATAATTTCACCATTAAACAAGTCCTTAATGGGCGATAAATAGAGCTTGCCTTCCGCACATTTAAACTCAGTGATATCCGTGACGAGCTTTTCATTTGGCGCTGTTGCGTGAAAATCTTGTTGCAATACATTCTCGGTAATTTTACCCACTTCACCTTTGTAAGAACGATATTTCCTCTGCTTACATTTTCCCTTTAAATCAAGCTGTTGCATTATCGCTTGAACACGCTTATGGTTAATCGCACCCAAAAAATCACGTAACTTTAATGTAATACGACGATAGCCATAATTGCCATCATTATCCTGATAAATCTCAATCACTTTCTGCCTCATCACAGCATTTTTATCGATTTTAGGCGGTAAGTGATAAAAGAAAGTACTGCGTTTTAAACCTATCAAAGGGAGGAGGATTTCTAAGGGAAAATCCACCCGCAACGTTTTCACGATGGCTGTTTTTGCCGCATTTTTTGTTGGTTGAACTCCCGCAACTTTTTTAGGTAAGCTACCTCCGCTTCCAGCTCTAAAATACGATAACGCAGACGTTCTTCTTCAGTTTTAGGTGGAGGAGGCATTTTCGGGTATTTGGGTTTCATTGTCGGACGACCTTTAGGTTTGGGTAATAAACCGTTTATACCTTGTTCTTCAAAGGTGTGCAACCATTGGCTAATCGAACCTGAATTAGCAATGCCAAAATGAAGGGAGGCTCTTTCCGCAGAAAATTGTCCTTTTTTGACCGCTTGTATGACGGTTAATTTGAATTCGGGGGAATATTTTTGCTTCTTAGCCATTACCGCTAACCCATTAATTCCGTTATGATTAAATTGAGCAATCCACCGAGTTAAGGTTTTTCTTGGATAATTGAAAATGTCGTTGAGTGAATGAATAGTTTTTGTCATTTTGAAGATAAAACTCGATGACTTGTTGTTTGAATAGTGGGTTATATTTAGTCATAAAAAATCTGCACCTTAATCCGTTGGAGGTTTAGTCCAACTTTTGGGGTGCAGATCATTTAGGCTTTAATGGTTTTTTCTTCATGTTTAGCCAAAATTAAATATCCTATGGCAGAGAAGGCGGAAAGCGCGGCAATCACTACATAAGACCAGAACCAACCAAAATTATCCGCCATAATCGGCATAATCCAGTTTGCGCCCATATTACCGATTAAATAGGCTGTTACACCGACAAAGCCGATTGCCGTTCCCGCAACATTTAACGGCACGAAATTAATGGTGAGAATATTAACGATTAACTGCGGACCATAAATCAATGCGCCTAAAATACCGCAAATTACCAGCAATAACGGATAGTTCGGCGCACCGCTTGCGGTAACATATTCATAAGCAAAGACAATACCTGCCATAATAAATAAGCCGATAGCCCCCATTTTTGCCATTTTATTCGGATATTTAACCGCTAACCACGCAAATACTAATGACCCCGGAATTGCAACCCATTCAAGGATTGAAATTGCCATATGAGATTCCGCATCGCCCATTTTCGCTACTTCGTGTAAATAAATCGGCATCCAGTCTTCAATTCCGAAGCGAACAAAATACAGTGCCACATTTACCGCTGCGACTAATAATAATGCAGGGTTGAGGAATACGTATTTACCAATCAGTTGCCAATAACCCAAATTATGTTTTTCTTCTTCGGAAGCGACATTAGATTCACCGGCATCACCATACATTGTTCGAAGTGAATCCAAACCTTCTTTTTCCGGTGCATCACCGCCGAATTTCCAACAAAATACCGCAAATAATAAAACTAAAACTGCCGGTACTAAGAATGCCATTAACACATTACCGGTTGAAGGAACGACAAATCCCATGGTCGTCATCATCGCAATCATCATCGGTAATAACGCAGACCCCATATTCTGTGAAATATTCCAACCAGCAATTGCCGCCCCACGGGTTTTATTCGGATAATAATTTGCAATCATATTTTGTGATGCAGGCGCTAAAGCGCCTTGAACTACACCGCAAAGTACTAATAAGACTGCAAGGGTAAGAATTGAAGTATGGTAAAAACCAATCGTAATACAAATGATCGCACTGGCACCTAAACAAATCGCAAACAATTTACGTAAATCAACACGGTCGCCCAATGCGCCCATATAGAATTTCGCCAAACCGTAGGAAATAGTCAAACAGGAAAGTAACATTGCAATATCCGCTTTCTCCCAACCGTTTGTGACCATAATGGATTTAGACATTAATTTAAAATTGTTACGTACCAAATAAGCACAGACATAACCGAGAAACGCCACAATAAAAATCATTTTTTGGCGTTTGAGAAAGGTAGCGAACTTTTCCGGCTCTTTTTGTTGATAGTCGAAAGCCATAATTGACTCCTTAAGAAGGAAAGTAGAAAATTTGTTCGAATGACAATAAATCGAAGTTTATTTGTTTGTCAAAATAAAAAGTTTAAATCTTTGAGCTACGCCACAAATTATTTTTATAAGCGGTTAAATTTACAAAATTTTTTGCAAAACCGACCGCTTTCCATTAGAATTGTAAGAATTTTGGGGCTGATTCTGGATTCGACGGGATTAGCGAAGTCCAAGGTGCACGTCGAGGTGCGGTAGGCCTCGTAAACAAACCGCAAAAAAATAGTCGCAAACGACGAACAATACGCTTTAGCAGCTTAATAACCTGCTCATAGCCTTATCGCCTCAGCTTCCGCTCGTAAGACGAGGGCAACGATAAGTCACCCAAAACGAGATCGTGTGGACGCCGCCGTTTGAGGATCGAAACACTAAATTGAATCAAACTAGCTTATTTCTTGCGTGTCTGTCCGCTGGAGGTAAGTGAAATTAAAGACCAGACTAAACGTGTAGTGCTGAAGATGGAGTAATTTCGGACGGGGGTTCAAATCCCCCCAGCTCCACCAAATTTGTATACTTTTAATAGGTTATTTAAAATGAAATTCCACCAAAAACTAAATAGAACTGCCAAAACTGCAGTGGCTATTGCACTTAGTAGTTTTGGTGTATTAGATATGTCTTCATTAGATAATGTCACTCAATCTATTGAAAATATAAGAATATTATCCTCTCAAAAAAATAATATTAATTTTGTTTTCTTAAACGTTAAAGAATTATCGAAAGAGATAGAAAATATTAGCCAAGCGATTAATGCTAATTTAGATAAAGTTAATATAAAAGAATTTAATCATTTAGTATTAATTAACCAACTTATCAATTTTTCATTTTATATGTTGAAAAATGAATATAAAACGCAAATCCTCTCTAACTCTGAATATAAATTAAGTTTTAGATCTTTTTCTAACGCCAAAAATAACTTTGAGAATTCTTTACAACGTATCAAAGAAAATATTAACGGTGTTGATGTTGTAACCATAAAAGATATTTCTTTATCTGATACTCAAGTAAATGAATTAATGCAGGCTCTCGCTATAAATAGAGAGAGTTAAGAATGTCAGCAATTGTATCTATTCATCCAAACCTACTACATCTTCCTTATCTAGATAAAATAGCCATCGGTTTAGCTTTGTATCATGATACGGGAAAATATCCCGATTTTTTAGGACATGCTGGTAGATTCGAAGAAAATCCTCGAGCCAAAGATAGCCAACTACATAAAATACATATCGCTTTATATGCTAAAGATTGGAGTCTAAGCACATGGCGAAATCGAAATGGATATAATAGATGCTGTGATAATTTTATTATTTATGTTCGGCATTTTTTTGAAGATAATTATTTCTGTATTTTAGATATTCTTACTCCCGATGCTCATAAAACAGTAAATACTAGGCTAGCAACATATATTGATATGGCTGAAGGTTTTCACTCTCTATCTCAACATGAATTAGATCAATTAACTGCTTATAATGCAAATAACATTGGAATTACTAAAACTATCAAATTAACCCCTCCATAAGAAAAGAGCCGAATGCACTGGCAATCGGCTCTTAATTTTCGGTTACAGAATGTTTTTATATTTTTCTAACATTGCTTTCGGCCATACGCTCGATTGAACTTCACCGATATGTGCCTTACGAAGTAAGAACATCACTAAACGGGATTGTCCGATACCACCGCCGATTGAAAGCGGCAAGCGACCCGCTAATAAATCTTTATGCCAATCCATTTCTAAACGATCTTGGTCACCGGTTAATTCAACTTGTAAACGAAGTGCTTTTTCATCAACACGGATACCCATTGATGAAAGCTCAAATGCTGTACCAAGTTGTTCATTCCATACTAAAATATCACCGTTTAAACCTTTGTAACCGTTTTCAGATTCGGTTGTCCAGTCATCGTAGTCCGGTGCGCGACCATCATGCGGTTTGCCGTCGGACAATTTACCGCCGATACCGATTAAGAATACCGCACCGTGTTCTTTACAAATCGCGTTTTCACGTTCTTTACCGGTCATATTCGGATAACGTTGTACTAATTCTTCACTGTGTACGAAGGTAATTTGTTTCGGTAGGATTGACGGAATATCAAAACGTGCTTCCACGGCTAATTCGGTTAAACGAATCGCTTTATAAATTTCATTTACGGTTTCTTTTAAGAAATCAAAGTTACGACGGCCTTCAGGAATCACTTTTTCCCAGTCCCATTGATCGACATAAACAGAGTGTGTCGGATCAAGAGAATCTTCGTCCGGACGTAATGCTTTCATATGTACGAATAAGCCTTCGCCTTCTTTGAAACCGAAACGAGCTAAAGTGTGACGTTTCCATTTTGCGAGTGAGTGAACCACTTCAAATGTTGCACCCGGAATACATTTTACATTGACTTGAACCGCTTTTTCGATACCGGAAAGATTATCTTGCATACCGTTACCCACTTGACTAAGGATAGGACCTTGTACTTCGATAATACCTAATTTATCAATTAAGTATTGGGTAAAGGTGTTTTTAACAAAGCTGATTTCTTGTTGCTGTAAAATGAATGTCTTTTTCATTATCTTATTCCTTATAAATAGAGTAATTTGTTCTCATGATTCGTTGAGATGAATGTAATTTAATATAATTCGTAAAAAATGCAATATTCATCAAATAAAAATCTTTTTCTATTGGATTTTATCTAATTATTTATGTTAAATTTTATGGAATCATTAATAAATCAAAAATGGAGTATGAATTTTGCACACAAAATATCAAATTGACCGGTTAGATCAGCTTATTTTACGTGCATTGGTAGAAGATGCTCGTACGCCTTATGCGGAAATGGCGAAGAATTTCGGTGTAAGTGCGGGAACCATTCATGTTCGAGTGGAAAAAATGCGTCAATCGGGAATTATCGAAGGGACTAAAATCCGTATTAATGAGCGTAAACTCGGCTATGATGTTTGTTGCTTTATCGGCATTATTTTGAAATCGGCGAAAGATTACGAAAAAGTGATTGCTAAATTGAATGAGTTTGAAGAAGTGGTCGAGGCTTACTATACCACGGGAAATTATTCGATTTTTATTAAGGTAATGACACATACGATTGAGGAATTACATCGTGTATTGGCGACAAAAATTCAGCTGATTGATGAAATTCAATCTACCGAAACCTTAATTTCGATGCAAAACCCGATTTTAAGAGGGATCAAGCCTTAGCCTAGCGTCGATATTGTAAAAAATAACGGAAATTTGACCGCTTGTGAGCAAAAAACGCAAACGTTTTCATTTGATCCGCTTCACAAATTTGCAAATTTTTTATTAAAAACAATCGCTTATCTTGAGCTTTCGTGATTGAATAGCGTTAAGTTTTATATTTTATTAGTGTCCAAATAAAGGAGATACGTATGTCCGAAGTATTCCATTTAGGTTTAACTAAAGCCATGTTAAAAGGCGCAAAAGTAGCAATTGTTCCCGGTGATCCGGCTCGTAGCGAGCGTATTGCCCAAAAAATGCAGAATCCTGAATTTCTCGTTTCAACTCGTGAATTTACGTCTTGGTTAGGTTATGTCGGCGGAGAACCGATTGTCGTTTGTTCAACCGGTATCGGCGGTCCGTCTGTTTCAATTTGTGTGGAAGAGTTAGCACAACTTGGCGTTCGTACTTTCTTACGTATCGGTACAACCGGTGCTATTCAACCGCATATTAATGTCGGTGACGTATTGGTGACGACCGGTGCGGTACGTTTAGACGGAGCGAGCCGTCATTTTGCACCGTTGGAATATCCGGCAGTAGCAAACTTTGAATGTACTAACGAACTTTACGCTGCGGCAAAAAATCAAGGGGTAACGCCTTATGTTGGTATTACCGCTTCATCCGATACTTTCTACCCGGGTCAAGAGCGTTATGACACTTATAGCGGTAAAGTTTATCGTCATTTCCAAGGTTCATTAAAACAATGGCAAGATCTAGATGTAATGAACTTTGAAATGGAGTCTGCCACATTATTTACGATGTGTTCCGCACTGGGTTTACGTGCCGGTATGGTTTCAGGGGTAATTGTAAACCGTACGCAACAAGAGATTCCGAATGAAGCGACAATTCACACAACCGAACAAACGGCGATTGCGGTGGTGGTTGAAGCAGCGGGAAAACTGGCTAAATTGGCTTAATGAATTAAAGTTCACAACAAGCGGTCGGATTGTTAGAATAATTTACAATCTAACCGCTTTTTTTATCTTTATGTTGCAACAATATCGTCAAATCTTAGCGCAAAATCATTGGTGTTCAGAAAAAGAGCCGCTTAGTAGAACCCAACAAGAATGGATTCTACATCAAGGATCGCTAACGCAAAAATTATTACGAGTTAGCCGGCAATTCAACGTTGAAATTACCCAACAAAAATGGGTTACAAAGGCATCTGAAAACTATTCTAAGTATTGGTTACGGGAAGTATTATTAAAAGAAGAAGATCAGCCTTGGATTTTTGCCCAAACTTTAGTACCGCAAGCAACGATAGATAATGTAGCGCAGGATCTACCGACACTCGGCGATCAAGCTATCGGCTTATGGCTTTTCCCACAGAAACCGGAACGGATTTCGCTTGAATGGCAATTTGATGAACATAGCAGAATGTATATGCGTAGAGCATGCTATTTATTAAAAGGTTATCCTTTAGAAATTTATGAATTGTTCTTAGCGGATTTTCCTTATCTCTAAACAATAGAATGCTTGAATAGCCCAAAATAAGAGAGTAGCATTCCAATTAATATTTTCTTTCTTTTTATAATATGAAACCAACAATCCTTTTATATGATTCGGGAATGGGGGGGCTTACCATTTATGATGCTATTCGCCAAATCTTACCGAATGCGCATTATCTTTATTGTTTCGACAATGCTTATTTTCCTTACTCCGAACGCCCTGAAAACGTCTTGATTGAACAAGCGGTTAAAATTGTGCAAAAAATTGCAGAAAAATACCCGCTTGATATGGTTGTAGTCGCTTGTAATACCGCGAGTACGGTGGTGTTACCGGCTTTAAGAGAAAAATTTGCATTTCCGATTGTCGGTACCGTACCGGCGATCAAACCGGCAGCAGCTATTTCACAAACAAAAACTATCGGATTACTTGCGACTAAAGGTACGGTGGAACGTCCTTATGTGGCGGAACTTATCGAAAAGTATGCGAAAGACTGTGTTGTTGAAAAGATCGGAAGTACCGCATTAGTAGAATTGGTGGAAGAAAAAATTCGAACCGGACAGGTTGATCAAGAACGATTGAGAGAAGTAATCGCTGAATGGCAAACGCATCCGACACTTGATACCGTGATTTTAGGTTGTACACACTTTCCGCTGGTAAAACCGGAATTACAGCAATTATTGCCGAATGTGAAATACTTTATTGATCCGGGTAACGGCATAGCCAATAGAGTAAGTGCTTTACTTAGCGAATCTGCACTGGAGAAACCGGAACAAAACAAGGAAAATATCGCCTTTTGTACGAAAATGGATGAAGAGTTCTTTAAAAGAGAAGTAATTATGCAGCAATGGGGTTTCAGGCGGTTAGAATTGCTGAATTTTTTGTAAAAATAAATTCTTTATAAATCAATATGTTATTGTTTTTTGATTACATGAAAGTGGTGAAAAACACAACATTTGATAAAAAATATGAAAAAAGTACTTGCAAGGAATGTGAATTTCTCTATAATGCACCTCACACAACGACGCGCTGTTGTGAACGAGAAGTAAATGCAGTGCGTCGTTCTTTTTTGCTCTTTAACAATATATCAGACAATCTGTGTGGGCACTTGTTGATTGACTTGATTTTAAAAAATTATTTAAAACTTGAAGTCTTAATAGGTGCTTAAACTAGAAATTCATATTTTTCTTTTTACTTAACTTGGTTAGGTAAGGGAAGTGAACTTAGCTAAGCAGTATATTGAGCGATTAAACTTTTTGAATTGAAGAGTTTGATCATGGCTCAGATTGAACGCTGGCGGCAGGCTTAACACATGCAAGTCGAACGGTAGCACAAAGGAGCTTGCTTCTTGGGTGACGAGTGGCGGACGGGTGAGTAATGCTTGGGAATCTGGCTTATGGAGGGGGATAACTACGGGAAACTGTAGCTAATACCGCGTAATATCTTAGGATTAAAGTGTGGGACCTTCGGGCCACATGCCATGAGATGAGCCCAAGTGGGATTAGGTAGTTGGTGGGGTAAAGGCCTACCAAGCCGACGATCTCTAGCTGGTCTGAGAGGATGACCAGCCACACTGGAACTGAGACACGGTCCAGACTCCTACGGGAGGCAGCAGTGGGGAATATTGCACAATGGGGGGAACCCTGATGCAGCCATGCCGCGTGAATGAAGAAGGCCTTCGGGTTGTAAAGTTCTTTCGGTGATGAGGAAGGTGGATGTTTTAATAGAACATTCAATTGACGTTAGTCACAGAAGAAGCACCGGCTAACTCCGTGCCAGCAGCCGCGGTAATACGGAGGGTGCGAGCGTTAATCGGAATAACTGGGCGTAAAGGGCACGCAGGCGGTTGATTAAGTGAGATGTGAAAGCCCCGGGCTTAACCTGGGAATTGCATTTCATACTGGTCAACTAGAGTACTTTAGGGAGGGGTAGAATTCCACGTGTAGCGGTGAAATGCGTAGAGATGTGGAGGAATACCGAAGGCGAAGGCAGCCCCTTGGGAATGTACTGACGCTCATGTGCGAAAGCGTGGGGAGCAAACAGGATTAGATACCCTGGTAGTCCACGCTGTAAACGCTGTCGATTTGGGGATTGGTCTTTGAGACTGGTGCCCGAAGCTAACGTGATAAATCGACCGCCTGGGGAGTACGGCCGCAAGGTTAAAACTCAAATGAATTGACGGGGGCCCGCACAAGCGGTGGAGCATGTGGTTTAATTCGATGCAACGCGAAGAACCTTACCTACTCTTGACATCCAGAGAATCCTGTAGAGATACGGGAGTGCCTTCGGGAGCTCTGAGACAGGTGCTGCATGGCTGTCGTCAGCTCGTGTTGTGAAATGTTGGGTTAAGTCCCGCAACGAGCGCAACCCTTATCCTTTGTTGCCAGCGGTTCGGCCGGGAACTCAAAGGAGACTGCCAGTGATAAACTGGAGGAAGGTGGGGATGACGTCAAGTCATCATGGCCCTTACGAGTAGGGCTACACACGTGCTACAATGGCGTATACAGAGGGAAGCAATATGGCGACATGGAGCAAATCTCACAAAGTACGTCTAAGTCCGGATTGGAGTCTGCAACTCGACTCCATGAAGTCGGAATCGCTAGTAATCGCAAATCAGAATGTTGCGGTGAATACGTTCCCGGGCCTTGTACACACCGCCCGTCACACCATGGGAGTGGGTTGTACCAGAAGTAGATAGCTTAACCGCAAGGGGGGCGTTTACCACGGTATGATTCATGACTGGGGTGAAGTCGTAACAAGGTAACCGTAGGGGAACCTGCGGTTGGATCACCTCCTTACCAAGAATTAAGCGACAGCGAGTGCTCACACAGATTGTTTGATGAATGAATGAGCGTTTAGGTTAGATGAGATGAAAAGTTATTGAAAGATAACGGTATTTAACGTAAAATATTGCGCTCAAATGGCAAAGTGGAGAGCATCTTTAAATGTTGTCCCCATCGTCTAGAGGCCTAGGACATCGCCCTTTCACGGCGGTAACCGGGGTTCGAATCCCCGTGGGGACGCCATTTAAAGATGACTTTTGTTGTCTGAATTGTTCTTTAAAAAATTGGAAACAAGCTGAAAAACTGAGAGATTTTTCAAGTTCGTTAAAGCGAAAGTGCTAACGAATAGATTGAAAGTCTGAGTAGTAAAAAAATCTTGACTGAACAAAAGCAGTCAAGTGTTTAGTTGAATTAATCAACACGTTAAATGTAAAAGTTTGAAAGAACAAGAACATTTGAGGTTGTATAGTTAAGTGACTAAGCGTACACGGTGGATGCCTTGGCAATCAGAGGCGAAGAAGGACGTGCTAATCTGCGAAAAGCTTGGATGAGTTGATAAGAAGCGTTTAATCCAAGATATCCGAATGGGGAAACCCACTAGATGAAGAATCTAGTATTATTAAGTGAATCCATAGCTTAATAAGGCAAACCGGGAGAACTGAAACATCTAAGTACCCCGAGGAAAAGAAATCAACCGAGATTCTGTAAGTAGCGGCGAGCGAAAGCGGAAGAGCCTGTTAGTGATAATCGTTTTGTTAGGAGAATGAGCTGGGAAGCTCAATCGTAGAGGGTGATAATCCCGTATCCGAAAACATTACGATGGTACTAAGCTAACGATAAGTAGGGCGGGACACGAGAAATCCTGTTTGAAGAAGGGGGGACCATCCTCCAAGGCTAAATACTCCTGATTGACCGATAGTGAACCAGTACTGTGAAGGAAAGGCGAAAAGAACCCCAGTGAGGGGAGTGAAATAGAACCTGAAACCGTGTACGTACAAGCAGTGGGAGCGAGAGAAATCTTGTGACTGCGTACCTTTTGTATAATGGGTCAGCGACTTATATTTTGTAGCGAGGTTAACTGAATAAGGGAGCCGAAGGGAAACCGAGTCTTAACTGGGCGAAGAGTTGCAAGGTATAGACCCGAAACCCGGTGATCTAGCCATGGGCAGGTTGAAGATTGGGTAACACTAATTGGAGGACCGAACCGACTAATGTTGAAAAATTAGCGGATGACTTGTGGCTGGGGGTGAAAGGCCAATCAAACCGGGAGATAGCTGGTTCTCCCCGAAATCTATTTAGGTAGAGCCTTGAGCGGACACCTTCGGGGGTAGAGCACTGTTTCGGCTAGGGGTCCATCCCGGATTACCAACCCGATGCAAACTGCGAATACCGAAGAGTGATACTCAGGAGACACACGGCGGGTGCTAACGTCCGTCGTGGAGAGGGAAACAACCCAGACCGCCAGCTAAGGTCCCAAAGTACTAGTTAAGTGGGAAACGAAGTGGGAAGGCTTAGACAGCTAGGATGTTGGCTTAGAAGCAGCCACCATTTAAAGAAAGCGTAATAGCTCACTAGTCGAGTCGGCCTGCGCGGAAGATGTAACGGGGCTAAAACTAGTCACCGAAGCTGCGGCATCAATGGAAACATTGTTGGGTAGGGGAGCGTTCTGTAAGCGGATGAAGCTGAATTGAGAAGTTTGGTGGACGTATCAGAAGTGCGAATGCTGACATAAGTAACGACAAAACGAGTGAAAAACTCGTTCGCCGGAAGACCAAGGGTTCCTGTCCAACGTTAATCGGGGCAGGGTGAGTCGGCCCCTAAGGCGAGGCTGAAAAGCGTAGTCGATGGGAAACGGGTTAATATTCCCGTACTTGGATAAACTGCGATGTGGGGACGGAGAAGGTTAGGTAATCAGACTGTTGGATGTCTGTTTAAGCCGGTAGGTGGTACATTTAGGCAAATCCGGATGTACATAACACCGAGAAGTGATGACGAGTCTCTACGGAGATGAAGTTACCGATACCACGCTTCCAGGAAAAGCCACTAAGCTTCAGGTTTATCTAAACCGTACTATAAACCGACACAGGTGGTCAGGTAGAGAATACTCAGGCGCTTGAGAGAACTCGGGTGAAGGAACTAGGCAAAATAGCACCGTAACTTCGGGAGAAGGTGCGCCGGCGTAGATTGTAGTGATTTACTCACGAAGGTTGAACCGGTCGAAGATACCAGCTGGCTGCAACTGTTTATTAAAAACACAGCACTCTGCAAACACGAAAGTGGACGTATAGGGTGTGATGCCTGCCCGGTGCTGGAAGGTTAATTGATGGTGTTATCGCAAGAGAAGCTCCTGATCGAAGCCCCAGTAAACGGCGGCCGTAACTATAACGGTCCTAAGGTAGCGAAATTCCTTGTCGGGTAAGTTCCGACCTGCACGAATGGCATAATGATGGCCAGGCTGTCTCCACCCGAGACTCAGTGAAATTGAAATCGCCGTGAAGATGCGGTGTACCCGCGGCTAGACGGAAAGACCCCGTGAACCTTTACTATAGCTTGACACTGAACATTGAATTTTGATGTGTAGGATAGGTGGGAGCCTTTGAAGCAGTCACGCCAGTGATTGTGGAGGCGTCCTTGAAATACCACCCTTTAACGTTTGATGTTCTAACGAAGATTGCGGAACGCGGTCTCGGACAGTGTCTGGTGGGTAGTTTGACTGGGGCGGTCTCCTCCCAAAGCGTAACGGAGGAGCACGAAGGTTTGCTAATCACGGTCGGACATCGTGAGGTTAGTGCAATGGTATAAGCAAGCTTAACTGCGAGACAGACAAGTCGAGCAGGTGCGAAAGCAGGTCATAGTGATCCGGTGGTTCTGAATGGAAGGGCCATCGCTCAACGGATAAAAGGTACTCCGGGGATAACAGGCTGATACCGCCCAAGAGTTCATATCGACGGCGGTGTTTGGCACCTCGATGTCGGCTCATCACATCCTGGGGCTGAAGTAGGTCCCAAGGGTATGGCTGTTCGCCATTTAAAGTGGTACGCGAGCTGGGTTTAGAACGTCGTGAGACAGTTCGGTCCCTATCTGCCGTGGGCGTTGGAGAATTGAGAGGGGCTGCTCCTAGTACGAGAGGACCGGAGTGGACGCATCACTGGTGTTCCAGTTGTCTCGCCAGAGGCATTGCTGGGTAGCTACATGCGGAAGAGATAAGTGCTGAAAGCATCTAAGCACGAAACTTGCCTCAAGATGAGTTCTCCCAGTCTATAAGACTGTAAGGGTTGTTGGAGACTACGACGTAGATAGGTGTGGTGTGTAAGCGTAGTGATACGTTGAGCTAACACATACTAATTGCCCGAGAGGCTTAACTATACAACGCTCAAGTGTTTTTGGGCGTGAAGTTAAGAAACTAAACAAAGAACGAAAGACTAAAAAATCAGTGAACAGCTTGTTTCGAATTTAAGATGTCAATAAAAAGACAAATAAAGAACAAAGAAAAAGACAGATAAAGAAGACAAAAGACATCAACAGAATATTCTGGCGACCAGAGTGCTGTGGCTCTACCTGACTCCATTCCGAACTCAGAAGTAAAACGCAGTAACGCCGATGGTAGTGTGGGGTTTCCCCATGTGAGAGTAGGGCATCGCCAGATTGAAATTAGCGCGAGAGCGAAAAGAAACCCTGTGGTTAGAGATAACTACAGGGTTTTTGCTTTTCCGAGACTTTATTTTTTCATTGTTTCATTCCTTTTATTGGTTCATTTCTTTCTGCCTTTTTTCTTTATTCTCTCGTTATTTATTCCTCGATTTAGCCCGAACTGTTTTATACATATGTGTATGATTTTTTATTGGGCTTGCAACAAATAAGGGATATTTGACCGCTTGTTGGGAAAAACGATTCCATATACTGTTGAAGATTATATTTTGAGTAACTGTTACTTTAAGTATTCGATATTAGACAGATATCCTTACTTTCTTTAATTCAGGCATATTGTTATCAAATAATAAAAATGCCGAGAAATTCCTGACTTACAGCAGAAGTTAATGGAATGCATCGAACAGTATAATTGCCAAGGTGGGGATTTAGGAAACTAAGATATTTTAAATATGCTGTTTCGGCATACTTGGTTGCCTTTACATCGGAAATATAATTATCAATTTGGTAATTACTATTACTTAAATCAATTAAATCATTTTAAATTGTATTCGGAGATTATAGATATTGTAGCCGTTAGCTATTCACTATAATTGTGCTTATAAATCGTTGCTTGCCGGCTGTGAAAATCGATGGGATATTAGAATAAACGTTAAAATAAAAAAGCGGTCAATCTGCCCTACTTTACAGATTGACCGCAAGGTGGCTTGTTATGCCACTAGCTTTAGATTATTGTTGTTTTGTTGGAATAATTTTCGTTGCATCCCAGAAATCAATGTGAGTATTGACAACCGGGGCAATGATATTAGAGCGAATGACAAAATCGCCGAAAGCTTCATTGGTTTGACGTTCGGTTGCCCAACGGGCGACCAATTGGTCAATTTCATTGACGATTTCCGGTAAAGTAATATTTTCTTTATATAAGCGAGGAATACGTAAACCTGCACGATCGCCGCCGATATGTAGGTTATAACGTCCAATCGCTTTGCCGACTAAGCCGATTTCCGCCAGCATTGCTCGTCCACAGCCATTTGGGCAGCCGGTGATACGAGTAATAATACTTTCATCGGCAACATGGTGTTTACTCAGAACTTTATCAAGCTCAGTAATAAAATCCGGTAATACGCGTTCTGCTTCCGCCATTGCAAGTGGGCAAGTTGGTAAGGATACGCAAGACATTGCGTTTTCACGTAATTTTGAGATTTCTTGGATTAATCCGTATTGGCGAGCAATTGCTTCAATTTGTGCTTTATCTTGTTCCGCAACGTTTGCCACGATCAAATTTTGATTAGCCGTGATACGAAAATCACCTTTATGTACTTTAGCGAGTTCTAACACGCCTGTCATTAAAGGTTTGTCCGCTCGGTCGGTAATACGACCACTTTCGATAAACAAGGTTAAATGCCAGTTATTGTCGATACCTTTAACCCAGCCTATACGGTCTCCACGTTCAGTAAATTCATACGGACGTGTCGGTTCGAATTTGATATTCATACAACGCTCTACTTCCGCTCTAAAGCCATCAAGTGTCATATTTTGTACGGTATAACGCACACGTGCATTTTTACGGTCGGAGCGGTTACCGAAGTCTCGTTGGGTTTTTACCACGCCTTCTGCAGCGGCAAGCGTGTGTTCCAACGGAACAAAGCCGAGTGAATAAGCTACATTCGGGTAAGTTTTAGTATTACCATGTTCGAAGGATAATCCTCCGCCGACTAATACATTAAAGCCACATAGCTGTCCGTTTTCATCTTGAATCGCAATAAAGTTTAAATCGTTGGCATACACATCCACATCGTTCAGCGGTGGAATAGCAACAGCGGTTTTGAATTTACGCGGTAGGAAGGTTTTACCGAGAATCGGTTCATCTTCGATTTTAAGTAAATCGTCCGAGCTTTCGACCTTTTTACCATCGACCCAAACATCTAAATAGCCACGAGAACGAGGCAAGAGGTGTTCCGAAATCTTTTTCGCAAACTCATAAGCTTGTTGATGTAATTCGCTTTCAATCGGATTTGAAGTACAAAGTACGTTACGGTTCATATCGGCAGCGGTCGCAATTGAATCCAAACCGATGCTGTGTAACAAACGGTGCATCGGCTGTAATTTGCCTTTTGGTACGCCGTGATATTGGAATGTTTGGCGATTGGTCAAGCGAATGGATTGGTAGCGGGTGTGTTCGCGAGCGAATTTATCAATCTCAATCCATTGATAAGGTTTGATAATACCGCCGGGTAAGCGGCAGCGTAGTAACATAAATTTTAACGGCTCGAGTTTTTCTTCTAAACGCTCGGCACGAATATCACGGTCATCTTGTTCATACATACCGTGAAAGCGAATCAGTTGGAAATTATCGCCTTTGAAACCGCCGGTTAAGCCGTCTTTTAAATCCTCTAAAATCGTGCCACGTAAGAAATTACTGTCGGTTTTTAAACGCTCGTTGTCAGACAATGGTTTTTCTTGCCACTCTAAGCCTTTGGTTTTTTTATCACTCATTTTCTCACTCCTAAATTCCACTAATTTTTAATAAACATCACGTTGATAACGTTTTTCTTCACGTAAGTTATCTAAGTATTCTTCCGCTTCATCCGTATTCAGATTGCCTTGCTGTGCAATCACATCTAATAACGCTTGATTTACATCCTTCGCCATACGGCTTGCATCGCCGCACACATAGAGATAAGCCCCTTGCTGTAGCCATTGCCATAATGTCTCGGCTTCTTCACGGATTTTGTCTTGTACATAAATTTTTTGCTCCTGATCTCGTGACCATGCAAAACTGTATTTATGCAGGAAGCCGTCTTTAGCAAATTGTTGCCATTCAGTTTGATAGAGGAAATCGGAGGCGAAATGTTGATTACCGAAAATCAACCAGTTTTTACCTTCCGCTTCATCAGCAGCACGTTGTTGCACAAAAGATCTGAACGGTGCAATACCGGTACCGGAACCGATCATAATGATTGGTTTTGAGGAATCTTGCGGTAATTTGAAATTGTCGTTATGTTCAACAAAAATTCGCACTTGTCCGTCTTCTTCCACACGATCGGCTAAATAACTTGATGCACCGCCGGCACGTGCTTTGCCATTATATTCATAGCGAACAACGCCAACGCTGAGATGTACTTCTTCACCGACTTCAGCTTGTGCGGAAGAAATCGAATATAGGCGAGGGGTAATCGGGCGCAGTAAAGCAATAAATTGCTCAGCAGAAAGTATTGCCGGATAACGATTAAGTACATCGACAAGCGGTGTATTTTGCACAAAATTTTGCAATTGTTCGCTGTCCGCTATAATCGCATTGAGTTCGGTATGATTAGCGAGAGCCGCATAATGTTTGACGAAAGCCGCTGTGTTTTGCGTTAATTCAAATTGCGTTTGTAAAGCAGTAGATAACGGTAGCGTTTGATCTTGCAGAGTCACTTGTTCTTCTGCGGATAAGCCGAGAGCGGTTAGGATTTCATTGACTAACACCGGATCATTTTCAAAGTAAACACCCAGAACATCGCCGGATTGGTAACTTAAACCGGAACCGCTTAAATCAAATTCCAAATGGCGAACATCTTTTTCCGCATCTTTTGCCGTGATACGTTGATTGGTTATGAGCGTTGCCGGAAATGGATTTGCTTTATTGTATTTTGATTGATTGGTTACTATGGAGCCTTGAGATGTTGTTGATGTTAAATTAGTCGTTACACCTTCGTTGTTTTTGGCTTTAATGATTTCGACAATCTCATTGATCCACTGTTCGGCGGTCGCTTGGAAGTCTAAATCGGCATCCACACGATCGAATAAGCGTGTTGCACCTAAATCATAAAAACGCTGATCAAAGTCTTTGCCGGCTTGGCAGAAATTCGGATAAGAAGAATCGCCTAAACCTAATACGGCAAATTGCAAGCGGTCTAATTTCGGTGCTTTTTTACCATTGAGTAGTTTTAATAGCAACACGCCTTCTTCCGGCGCTTCGCCTTCACCTTGTGTTGAGGTGACTAATAATACGAGCTTCTCATCGGCAATATTTTTCGCCTTGTAGTCCTTTAATGAGGCACGAGTCACATTTACCCCTTCAGCGGTTAAGCGTTCGGCAAGTTTATCGGCAACGGATTTCGCATTGCCTGTTTGAGAAGCGGAAAGAACAGCCACTTTAAGCGGTTCTGCCGACACTAAAGCGGTCAAATTTGACAAATTTTTTGCAAAATTTTCACCAATGTAAGTTGTGCCTTGTGCTTTTGCCCACGCATAGCCGGACAACCACGCCAGTTGTAAATGATCTAAATTTGCTAAAACTTGTACGGTTTCAGCGGATAAAGGTAATTCCCCTTTATTTTCAACGCTCATATAAAATCCCCACGTTTAAAAAATAGTTCAATAGTATATTTATAAAGGGATTTTATTATTCTTAAAAATACTAACAGGGAATAGTTTAGAGCGGAATGGAATATAAAATGTTAAATGAGCGGTTAGATTGCAATTTATAAAAGAATTTATGGTTAGCTAAGATAAAACTTGAGATTCTTATTCATTTTAGGAATATTAATAAAGATTTTGCTATGTATTTATGTCGTTTACAAGCATAAAAAAGCGGTCTAAATTTGCAAACTTTTAGCAAATTTAGACCGCTTGTTCTTAAGGTGAACCTTATTCGGTGGCAAGAATCATCCCTGCCGCTACCGTGTGATAAGTCGCTTCATCAATTAAAATAAATGATCCGGTCGCCACATTTTCTGCATAAGTGGTCGCAGTAATCGGCTTTTGTAAGCTGAGTTGTAACTCACCAATATCGTTTAATTTCAAGCTGTCCGCTTCGCTGGAATTGCTCAAGGTTTTTACATCAAGCACGTGATCAACTGCGGTAACTTTAGCAAACACGGTTTGCGTGGTGTGTTTCAGTAAATATTTACGTGCCGGATTTAACGCACGTTGGTCAAACCAACATACAGTGGCAGTTAAGCGCTTGGTTGCCGTTACAGGCGAATGTTGTGCAACAAAAGTATCGCCGCGCGAAATATCAATATCATCCGCCAAACGAATCGTTACTTGCTCACCGGCTACCGCTTTTTGCACGATACCATTCGGGCTAATAATTTCCGATACGGTCGAGGTGTAGCCGTTCGGTTCAATTCGAATCGTATCGCCAACACTCACCGAACCTGCCTCAATTCTGCCTTGATAACCTCGGAAATCGTCCGCTTTGTCTTGATCTAAACGGCTGACTAGCTGCACCGGAAAATGAAAATCTTCTGTTTGTTCCGATAAATTCTCGTTGCTCGGTAAGTTTTCTAAAATGGTGAGTAACGGCTCTCCGTCATACCAAGGCGTACGTTCGCTTTTATGCACGATATTGTCGCCTTGCAAAGCAGAAACCGGTACAAACTGCACCTGTTGAATGCCAAGTTGATCGGCTAACTTGCGGTAAGCGGTCGTAATTGCTTCAAATTTTTCAACATCAAAATCCAGCAAATCCATTTTGTTTACCGCCACTAAAATATAGGGCGTATTTAAATGTTTTAAGATTGCCGAATGGCGTTTTGTTTGCGGTAACAATTCCAGTTCCGCTTGGTTAAAATCCAATTGCGAAGCATCAATTAATACTACGGCAGCATTAGCAGTTGAAGCACCGGTCACCATATTACGGGTATATTGTTCATGCCCCGGTGTGTCGGCAATAATAAATTTGCGTTTTGCGGTAGAAAAATAACGGTACGCCACATCAATCGTGATGCCTTGCTCACGTTCTGCTTCTAAGCCGTCTGTCAGAATCGAAAAATCAATGACCTCACCGGCATTTTTAGATTTATTTAAACTTAATAACTGGTCGCTTAATAACGCTTTGCTGTCATAAAGTAAACGCCCGATTAATGTACTTTTACCGTCATCTACGCTACCGGCGGTAATGAAACGAAGTGGTGCATATTGGTTTAAATTGCTCATAATTTATTATCCTTTTATTCCTAGCACGGCAAAACCGTACTAGGTTACGCATAGTGTTGCCCTGCTGGGGCAAATTGAGTATTTAGAAGTAACCTTGTTTTTTACGTTGTTCCATTGCCGCTTCGCTGGCTCGGTCATCCATTCGGGTGGCGGATCGTTCTGAGATCTCGGCGACTGCAGTTTCTTTAATAATATCTGCTGGTGTTGCAGCGGTACTTGCCACAGGGCAGGTGCAACTAATATCGCCCACGGTACGGAAACGCACAGATACCATTTTACTTTCTTCATTCGCTTGTTTTGGCGTTAGTGGAGTAACCGGCACGAGTAAGCCGTTGCGTTCTACTACTTCACGCTCATGTGCATAATAAATCGACGGTAATTCGAGTTTTTCTCGTTCGATATATTGCCAAATATCGAGTTCTGTCCAGTTTGAAATCGGGAACACACGCATATTTTCGCCTTTATGTAATTTAGCATTATAAAGCGACCATAATTCCGGACGTTGTGCCTTTGGATCCCATTGACCAAACTCATCACGGAACGAGAAAATCCGTTCTTTGGCACGGGCTTTTTCTTCATCTCGTCTTGCGCCGCCCATTAAGGCATCAAAACCGTTTGCTTCAATCGTTTCCAATAAAGTGACCGCTTGTGCCGCATTACGAGAATCGCTTTCTTTGCGTAACACTACCGTACCTTTAGCGATAGAATCTTCAACGTGACCGACGACTAATTTCGCATTTAATTTTTTCACTTGTTCGTCACGGAACTGAATCACTTCGGGATAATTATGTCCCGTATCGATATGCACTAATGGGAAGGGTAAAACGAGTTCTCTACCTTCCAACTGAAAGGCTTTACGAGCTAAAGCAAGTAATACTACTGAGTCTTTACCGCCGGAAAACAGTAATGCCGGATTACTACATTCCGCTACTACTTCACGAATAATGTAAATTGATTCTGCCTCAAGCCAATCTAAATGCCCGTTTTCAATATTATTTTGTGTTGTCATATTTTCAGATCCTTTTATTTATGTAATCCACACTCTTTACTGTCTTTGTTTTCCCACCACCAACGACCGGCTCGGATATCTTCTCCGGCTTTTACCGGACGGGTACAAGGCTCGCAGCCAATACTTGGGAAACCTTGTTTATACAGTTCGTTATAAGGAATTTGATGTTTTAAGATATACGCCAAAACCTCTAATTCGGACCAATCAAAAATCGGGTTATATTTATCAATGCCTCGGCCGATATCCTGTTCGTGCAAAGCAAGTTCGGTGCGAGTGACTGATTGTTCTCGGCGTTGCCCGGTTAGCCACGCATCCGCATCTTGTAAGGCTCGATTAAGCGGTTCGATTTTGCGGATAAAACAACATTCACGGCGTAATTCCACACTTTCGTAAAAAGCGAATTTACCTTTTTGCTGATCATATTCCGCCGCTTTTTGCGTATCGGGATAATAAAGTTGGAAATTTAAATCCGGGTAATTCGTTTTCACCTTATCGACCAGCGCTAAAGTTTCCGAATTCAAACGCCCTGTTTCTAAAGTAAAAACGGTAATGTTTGCTTGGCTTTTGGCTATAACATCGGTAATCAGCATATCTTCCACCGCTAAACTGCTGGCGAATTTCACATTGTGATGTTGTTGGCTAATCTGCCGAATACGCTCGTATAAAGCGGTTTCTTTTTGGCTAAGATTTGCAAAATCCGCTTCGGACGGCGTTGGGATTTCCCATAATGTCGGATTAAAAAAATTCATATGATTCTCTCCGTTATGCCGCGTGTTTCCATAGCGTTTCTTGGGTAGAAACGAATTGCACCGCTTCTTTGCCGAACCATTCGAGTTCTTTTTGTAATTTCACCACTTCGCCAATCACAATCAATGCCGGTGTCGGGGCTTTTTCGGCAAGTTCTGCCAATTCGCTTAGCACACCGGTTTGTACTTGCTGATTTGGCAACGTACCGTTACTGATAATTGCCACCGGTGTATCGGACGGTTTACCGTGTTTTTGTAATTCTGTGGATAACTCGGCAGCTTTAATCGTCCCCATATAAACCACCAATGTTTGGTTGCCTTGAGCAATCGTTTCCCATTTAAGTTGACTACCGTCCGGCTTCAAATGACCGGTAATAAACATTGCGGTCTGTGCATAATCACGATGTGTGAGCGGAATCCCTGCATAAGCGGTTGCTCCTAATGCGGCAGTAATGCCCGGCACGACACTAAACGGAATATTTTCTGCTTTAAGCACTTCCAATTCTTCTCCGCCACGCCCAAACACAAACGGATCACCACCTTTCAAACGCACCACACGTTTGCCTTGTTTGGCATATTTCACCAGTAACTGATTGGTATCATCTTGTTTAACGCTGTGTTTACCGGCACGTTTACCGACAAATACTTTATCCGCATCACGGCGAACCAATTCTAAAATTGCCTCGGAAACCAGAGCGTCATATAACACCACATCCGCCTGTTGAATCGTTTGTAGGCCTTTTAAGGTAAGTAATCCGGCATCGCCCGGTCCAGCTCCAACTAACGAAACTTCGCCTAAAACCGGATTATTGTTGCGTAATTCGGCTTCTACTAACGCTTCCGCTTGTTCAATTTGATGATTTTCAGTCAGACGCTGAAAACTTTGATGGGTAAATAATTTTTCCCAGAAACGGCGACGTTGGGTTAATTGTGGGAATTGGGTTTTGACTGCACTACGCCAACGGGTCGCAATATCTGCCATTGCACCTAAATTATGTGGAATTAATGCTTCTAGTTTTTCACGTAACAAACGAATTAATACCGGTGCTGCACCGCCGCTTGAAATCGCAATTTGCACCGGAGAACGGTCGATAATTGAAGGAAAAATATAGCTACAACGAGGTTGGTCATCCACCACATTGACTAAACGTTGTTGGCTTTCAGCGGTTTCAAACACAAGTTGATTTAATGCATTATCATCGGTTGCAGCAATCACTAAATAGCTATTAGTTACTTGATTCGCTTCAAATGTTTTCGCAATCCATTCCACTTTTCCCTCATCTGTTAATGATTGAAGTGATGAATGGAGCTTTTCCGCAACCACTTTGACTGATGCACCGGCTTTTAATAAGGCATCAATTTTACGTACGGCAATATGTCCGCCGCCAACAACCAATACCGGTCGGTTTTTTAAATCTACAAAAATTGGTAAGTAATTCATTTTTCCCCCACTCGCTTAAAACAAGCCACGATTTGTTTTATTAAGTTATAAGAGAAATTCGTTATTCTGAAAAATAATAACAGGATATAGATTATAGTCTTTTGGAATAAATCGCAGTTTTAGAGGCTTGATCTAAGGTCTTTTGTTTTAAAACAAGTAATTTGTGATGTTTTTTACTATTTTTATTCCATATGGCTATATAAATAAAGTTTCGGTTCTTTGCTAAAGTGACTTGAGCGGTTAGATTTTTAACCAATATGAGGATTTATTATGAAGATTGTAAAAAAATTCCATTTTTTAACCGCTTGCTTAATGTTATCAGTACAGGCTTATGCGGTTGAGTTATTAAACGTTTCTTATGATCCGACCCGTGAGTTTTACAAACAATATAACCGCCTGTTTGCCGACTATTGGCAACAACAAAGCGGTGAGCAGATCACGATAAAAACATCACACGGCGGATCCGGCAAACAAGCTCGTGCGGTGATTGACGGCTTACAAGCGGATGTTGTCAGCTTGGCATTAGCCGGCGATATTGATGCGTTGAATAAACATCAAGATCTTATTGATCCGAATTGGCAACGACGTTTAGCTGAACGTAGCTTACCGTATCACTCAACCATTGTGTTTTTAGTGCGTAAAGGGAATCCTAAACGGATATACGACTGGCAGGATTTAGTACGAGATCCGAGTATTGAAGTGATTACCCCGAACCCAAAAACGTCCGGCGGAGCAAGATGGAATTTTCTAGCGGCTTGGGCGTATGCAAAACAGCATTTTGGCACGGAACAGCAAGCATTGGATTTTGTAAGCCAGTTGTATAAGCAAGTGCCTGTGTTAGATACCGGAGCGAGAGGGGCGACGATGAGCTTTATCCAACGAGGTTTAGGCGATGTCTTACTTGCTTGGGAAAATGAGGCTTATCTCGCCTTACAGGAAGAAGGCGGTGATCAGTTTGAAATAGTCACCCCAAAAGTTTCGATTATTGCCGAGCCACCGGTTGCCGTGGTGGATAAAGTGGTGGATAAAAAAGGTACACGTAAACAAGCGGAGGCTTATCTGCAATATTTATATAGCGAAGCGGCACAACGCCTGATTGCCAAACATTATTATCGCCCTGCAAGCGGTCAAATTTTAGCGGAATTTCGCCAACAATTTCCTGCTTTGACCCTGTTAAAAATGCACGAAGTTTTTGGCGGCGGTTGGGAATTGATTCAACCGAAATTTTTCGACGACGGTGCGATCTTCGATCAAATTTTAGAAAAAATTTATCAATAAATAGGCTAAGGAAATGTTATGCAGCAAACTCGAATTATTCCCGGTTTTAATCTTTCGTTAGGCTACACGCTGACCTTCTTAAGTCTTGTCGTACTGATTCCGTTAGCTGGTCTATTTATCTTTTCCGCTCAAATTTCAGCCGAACAATTTCTTAAACTGATTAGCAGTAAGCAGTTGTTACTTGCACTAGGTTTATCTTTTAAAACAGCACTAAGTGCCGCACTCATCAATAGTTTTATCGGTTTATTGCTTGCTTGGGTGTTAGTTCGCTATCAATTTTGGGGCAAGCGTTTGATGGATACCTTTATTGATATGCCGTTTGCCTTGCCGACAGCGGTAGCAGGTATTGCTCTTACGGCGATTTACGCTCGCAACGGTATTATCGGGCAATTTTTTGAAACCAAAATTGCGTATAGCTCATTAGGTATTACCTTAGCGTTATTATTTGTGACCTTACCTTTTGTCGTTCGTACGCTACAACCGGTGCTGGAAGATTTACCGAAAGATGTGGAAGAAGCTGCCTCAATTTTGGGTGCAAATACTTTCCAAACTTTTCGCTATGTGATTTTTCCGGCAATTTTACCGGCATGGATTACCGGTTTTACCTTGGCATTTGCACGCGGCATCGGCGAATACGGTTCGGTGGTATTTATTTCCGGTAATTTGCCGTTCAGAACCGAAATTTTACCGCTAGTGATTATGTCAAAACTGGATCAATACGATTATGTCGGTGCGGCAACTATTGGTGCATTAATGCTGATCATCTCATTTGTACTAATTTTTGTGATCAACCTGATTCAGCGTTACTTTGCTAAACGAACAGCAAAATAAAAGGGAAGGAATATGCAAAGTTTACTCAAAAAACGACCGCTTACCGAAACGCTCTTGATTAGCGTAGCAATGATTTTATTCGTTGTTTTCTTACTGTTACCGTTATTAGTTGTTATTTCACAAGGCTTGGCTAAGGGGATAGATTTTTTCCTTGTGGCGATCTGCGAACAAGATACGCTTGCCGCCCTAAAACTTACCTTGTTAGCCGCCGCTATTGCCGTACCGCTTAATGTGATTTTCGGGCTTGCCGCCGCTTGGGCGGTGACTAAATATCAATTTAAAGGCAGACAATTTTTATTAACACTCATTGATCTACCTTTTTCGATTTCACCGGTGGTGGCAGGCTTAATTTACGTGTTGTTATTCGGCGCACAGAGTTGGCTGTATCCGCACTTACAAGCGGTCGATTTTCAAATTGTTTATGCGATTCCGGGCATTATTTTAGCTACCTTATTTGTCTCCGTACCTTTTGTCGCGCGAGAACTGATTCCAATTATGGAAGCACAAGGCACTACCGAAGAAGAAGCGGCGGCAGTATTAGGTGCAAACGGCTGGCAAATTTTCTATCACGTCACTTTACCGAATATCAAATGGGCGTTATTACACGGCGTGGTGCTTTGTACCGCACGTGCATTAGGCGAATTTGGGGCGGTTTCAGTAGTATCCGGGCATATTCGCGGATTAACCAATACCTTACCGCTGCAAATTGAGATTTTATACAACGAATACAATATCGTGGCGGCATTTTCGGTTGCGATTTTATTACTCGGTTTATCTTTAATTTTATTATTTCTTCGTCAATGGACGGAAGCGAAATTAGCACGATAGTGGGGCAGATATGGCAATTAGCGTTAAACAAATTAATAAAACATTCAATCAATTCCAAGCACTCAATAATATTGATTTTACCATTCAAAACGGCGAATTGACCGCTTTACTCGGGCCTTCAGGCTGTGGGAAAACTACTTTACTACGTATTATTGCCGGATTGGAAACTGCAACAAGCGGTCAAATTTTGTTTGATGATTGCGATGTTACCCAACTTTCGGCAAAAGAACGGGATATCGGTTTTGTGTTTCAACATTACGCTTTGTTTCGTCATATGACAATTGCCGACAATATTGCCTTTGGTTTGCGAATGAAGCCGAAACAAGAACGCTTGTCGGAGGCTGAAATCCAAGCAAAAGTTAAAAATCTCTTGGAGTTAATTCAGCTGGAACATATCGGTGGGCGCTATCCCGATCAGCTTTCCGGCGGACAGCGTCAGCGAGTTGCTTTGGCAAGAGCCATTGCGACTGAACCGAAAGTGTTATTGTTAGACGAACCGTTCGGTGCTTTAGATGCGAAAGTGCGTAAAGATTTGCGTCGTTGGCTACGTGATTTTCATCATGAGATTAATCTCACCAGTATTTTTGTCACTCATGATCAAGATGAGGCATTGGAAGTATCGGATAAGATTATTTTGATGAATAAAGGGCAAATTGAACAAATCGGCACGCCGGAACAGGTTTATAAACAGCCCAAAAGTGCGTTTGTAGCAAATTTTCTAGGGGATGTGAATATTTTACACGGTTATATTTTAGCCGGTGTATTACATATTGATACGTTTAACAAGCCAATTGAGCAATGCTATGCCGCCGATGATGTGGTGGTGTATGTGCGACCGCACGAAATCGCCATTAGCAAAACGCATAAAGAAAATTCGCTAAAAGGCGTTATTTCTCGAGTACATACCGCAGGTCCTACGGTATTTTTAGAGGTGTTACATAAAAATCACGAACCGATAGAAATATCCGTCAGTTATGCTCAATTTGGACAAGAGCAATTTAGCGTAGGCGATGAAGTCTATTTCCAACCGTTATTACTTAATTTCTTTGTACAAAACGAATTGATTGAATTTATGATTTAACGGGTTTTATAAAGAAACAAGCGGTTAATTTTGCATAAGAATGTGCAAATTTAACCGCTTTATTTATATCAGTAACAATATTACAGCTTACTTAAATCCACTAACGCATCACGGGTGATGTCGCTGATTTTCTGGTTGCTGGTAAGAGTCATTGCCACGTGCATTTCTTTCTTGAAGATATCCAACATATTTTCCACACCGGCTTTGCCTGCTGCGCCGAGAGCGTACACAAACGCACGTCCGAGCATAGTAGCGTCCGCACCTAATGCGAGCATACGTACAATATCTAAGCCGTTACGAATGCCTGAGTCGGCAAGAATTTTAATATCTCCTTTCACCGCATCCGCAATCGAAGGTAAGGCTCTTGCGCTGGATAATGCCCCGTCTAGCTGGCGACCGCCGTGATTTGAAACTACAATACCGTCCGCACCGAACCGTACCGCATCTTTCGCATCTTCCGGATCTAAAATGCCTTTGATCACCATCGGACCGTCCCAGAAATCACGAATCCATTCCAAATCTTTCCACGAAATCGACGGGTCGAAGTTCTCGCCTAACCACACTACATAATCATCTAAGCCCACCGCTTTACCGGTATAAGCCGAAACGTTACCGAGCGTATGCGGTTTACCTTTAATACCGACATCCCACGCCCAGAACGGGTGAGTTACTGCTTGTAATGCACGGCGGATTTCTTTGTAATCGCCGCTCATACCCGAATGGCGATCACGATAACGTGCGCCCGGTGTCGGCATATCTACAGTAAACACTAAGGTTGAACAACCGGCCGCTTTGGCACGCTCTAATACGTGTTTCATAAAACCACGGTCTTTTAACACATAAAGTTGGAACCACATCGGGCGTTTAATAGAAGCAGTCACTTCTTCAATCGGACAAATTGAGACAGTCGAAAGCGTGAACGGAATCCCTTTATTTTCCGCCGCTTGTGCCGCCTGTACTTCACCGCGGCGAGCATACATACCGCAAGCGCCTACCGGTGCAAGCACCGCCGGCATTGCAAGCTTTTCACCAAATAATTCGATTTCGGTATCAAGCTTCGACATATCTTTCAATACACGCTGACGTAACGCGAGATCGGCAAGATCCGTAACATTACGTTCCAGCGTACGTTCTGCGAATGAGCCGCCGTCCGCATAATGAAACATAAACGGGGGAACGCGGCGACGCGCCGCTTCACGATAGTCATTGGCTGATGAAATAATCATAGATACTTCCTTATACTGTTTTAATTAAAATAGAAATAATTAGCATTTAGATTTTAAATCAAAATTGTTAATAAGGATATAATTAGATGTAAATTTTTTGTGAAAGTGTGGTGCAGATCACAGAAATGAAAAAGCTCTCTTTGCTTTATAAAAGTAAAGAGAGCTTATGAAAGCAAGCGTATTATTCCGCTCTTAAAGACATTTCACCGATACCGAACGGCGTAATTGTACCGTTTTGTTCGAGCAATAATTCGCCTTGTTGATTGATCCCTCGTGAAATACCGTGAATTTCACTGCCTTCCGTAACTAGTTTTACCGGCTGATCACGAAAGATATCAAACATTTGCCAACGCTCGGCATAATGTTCAAAGCCGACAAGCGGATAAATTTTAAGATTTTTTTGCAATTCATAAGCGAGGCGACACACCAGTGCATTACGATCAAACTGATAACCTGATAAATCAGACCACGCTTGGGTCACGATATTTTCATCCACTTTGGTCATTCCCAAATTCAAACCGATGCCGATTACTAAATGGATACCACTGCGATCCGCTTTAGTTTCAATCAGAATCCCGCCCATTTTTTTGCCGCAATAATAAATATCATTCGGCCATTTGATTTGGATATTTTCAACCTGTTGCGCTTGCAAACTTTCAGCAATAATCAGTGAAACCACCAAACTCAGCGAAGAAATATGCGCAGCGTCTTCAGTCGGGTAATGCCATAAAATCGAAAAATAGACATTTTCACTTTGCGGTGAATACCAAGTGCGCCCACGTCTGCCTCTGCCGGCGGTTTGTTGCTCCGCCAAACAAGCCGATCCTTGCGGCAAGGTTTGATAATGTTTGAGTAGATATTCGTTTGTCGAATCAATTTCATCAAACACCAACGCTTGCCCGCACAATAATGCCATCTGGATCTGAGATTGGTTTAATTTGCTCATAACTTTAGTTATCTCGTGACTTCTTCGCTATTCACTTCGCCATTTTTGCCCATAAAACGCACTTCCGGATGCAGCTCAACCCCGAATTTTTCACGTACACGGCGGCGAACTTCTTTCGCTAATGCCACTACATCTGAACCAGCTGCCGCTTGCTTATTAATCAGTACCAACGCTTGTTTTTCATGTACCGCCGCGCCACCTACTTGAAAGCCTTTCAATTCGCATTGGTCAATCAACCAACCTGCCGCCAATTTTACTGTGCCGTCAGCTTGCGGGTAATTTGGAATATTCGGGTAAGCGGTCTGAATTTGCGCAAATTTTGCAGCATCAATCACCGGATTTTTAAAGAAACTACCGGCATTACCGAACTCGTCCGGATTCGGTAATTTTGCCGAACGTACCGCACACACTTCGTCAAACACTTGTTGAGGCGTTACGCTTTGCGGATCAAACTGAGTTAATGAGCCATAACTTAATACCGGCTGCCATGCTTTTGTCAATTTGATTCCGACCGAGAGAATCGCAAACTCGTCTTTGTATTGGTGTTTAAACACACTTTCACGATAACCGAATTGGCACTCTTGTTTGGTTAAACGGAAAATGTCGCCGGTGCGTAAATTCAGTACTTCGACAAAATCACACACTCGCTCAAATTCAACCCCGTAAGCACCGATATTTTGAATCGGTGCAGAACCTGCCACACCCGGAATGAGTGCGAGATTCTCAAGACCTGCAATATTGTTTGCCAGCGTCCATTTCACCAGCCCATGCCAATTTTCACCGCCTTGCACGTGCAGATAGTGGAATTGTTCATCTTCGTGATGCGTAATACCTTTTAATTTGTTGATGAATACGCAACCGTCAAAATCATCTAAGAAAATCACATTTGAGCCTTGTCCTAAAATCAGTACCGGCTGATGATTGTTTACGGCGGTTTGCCATTCGTTAAGTAATTGTTCGGCACTGCTGAATTCAACGATTTTGCTTGCATTTGCCGCTAAATGAAAGGTATGGAAAGGGGTTAAGCTGTATTTCATTTTCGTCTATAAGTGAATAAAAGTTATGAGGAGTTTATCATAAACCCAAATATAAACACAGGAAGAGTAGCACTAATTAAAATGGAGCAAAAAAATAACCCTCTTGCTTAAATAAGCAAAAGGGTTACTAATTTAACTTTAGAAAATTAACTAAATTACATAGTTACTTCTTTAGTACCTTGAACTTGAACTTCAACACGACGATCCGGTGCTAAGCAAGCGATTAATGCTTTACGACCTTTAACTTTGTCACATGTTGCGCCGGTTACCGGATTTGCTTCACCGTAACCTACTGCAGTTACGTTAGCTGCCGGAGCACCTTTAGAAACGATGTAGTTCGCTACAGTTTCAGCACGACGTTGTGAAAGTTTTAAGTTTGAAGCTTCTTTACCGATACGGTCTGTGTAACCATTAACTTGGATAGCAGCGTTTGCTAAACCAGCGTTATTGATTTCAGTTTGCATTGCATCTAAAGCTGTTGCTGCAGCCGGTTTTAAGTTTGATTTACCGAATGCGAATAATACGTCAGAGCTGAATGCAAAGTTTTTAGTTTCAACTGCAGGTGCTGCAACAGGTGCTGCGCCTTGACCGAAACGATATGATAAACCTGCAGATACAGAGCTGATATCCGGACGGTAGTCAGTTGCACCCATACGGTTTAATGTAGAGTAGCTTGCTTTACCCGCATTGTTTAACCATTGGTATTCAACACGTGCCGCTAATTCAGGAAGAATTGCATACTCAACACCCGCACCTAAAATTAAAGAACTTTGGAAGCGACGAGTTTTCACTTTCTCTTTATCATCGTTGAATGTTTTGTATGTGTTATTTACTAATGCAACACCTACTTTACCGTAAACGTCTAAATCAGGTAATACTTCGTAGCTAGGTTTTAATGCGATTGTCGCACCGTGTGCTGCGTGACGGAAAGTTTTCTTGTCCGCTTTACCGTTCGGTTTTTCAGAACCGCGCACACGACCGAAATAGTCATAACCTAATTCAGCCGCTAAACCTAATTTGTCTTGGTTTAAAATTTGGTAACCACCGAATACACCGTAAGTTACTGAGTTACGGTTGATACCGTATTTACCGCCTTTAGCTGCATCTAATTGTTCGATACCATCGTGGAATGATGCCCAACCTGCTTTCGCACCAGCGTAGAAAGTATTTTGTTGTGGAGCTGCTTGAGCTACCGCTGCAGCTGATAATACTGTTAAAGCAACTAATGTTTTTTTCATTTTGATGATCCTCTAAATTTATCGTCATCTATTAAAGACAAATCCCAACCTAAAAGGGATAATGAATAAAGCTATTAAATTATTTTATGTCTATCTCAAAATAATTAAGCTTTTATTACAGTTGTATTCTAGCAAATAAAAATTGAAAAATACAACAAAACCTATAATTAAGATTGTTTTTTATGCGGAATTAATTCGAAAAATATATTTTTTATGTATAATAAAACAATATATGCGATTAATTCTTATTCTCTTTAAATAATTGTATTTAATTTAAATTAAACTTATAATTTATAGACTATTACGGATAGTTCTTACCATTGATAACGATAAGTTGCCTGAATAACAAACGGTTGATTTAAACGTTTACCGTCACTTGTTTTTGCTTCAATACCTAAACGGTGGTTATTTATTTTAGCATTAAGACCTAATGTTCCTTCAAAGCGTGAACGGCTACTTGCCACTTCGTTTACTTGCAATTCATGCTGATTTACGCGTACATTTGCGGCACTATTTTTTGTTTTCACACCATTGATTTCGGCATAAGGTTGGAGTGACCAATCGGTTAAGTCAATCGCTTTTGCAACTCGTACGCCGGCACGTCCGTAAAGGCTTGAAATACTATCTTCGTCAGTTTCACCAGATAAATGTGACCATGCTAATTGTAGCTGCGGGGTAATTGTCCAACCGCTACCTAAGCTGTGGTGGCGACCTATTTCACCGGATAACATATATCCGTTGTAACGGCGTTCACCTGTCGTAGAAGATTCAGATTTTACACGTGCATATTTTGCAATATTATCCCAATAGAAACCGTTATCGGCGAGGAATGTTCCGTAAATACCGATAGTTTGATTTTTCACTTTACCGGAACCGTACTCTCCATTGAAATCGACATTTGAACGTGCATTTCCGATAAAACCGCCAAGACGAATACGTTCGGAAGCGGCAAAATCAGCACCGACTTCAAGGCTATGTAAGTTCTGATTAAAACCGGAAGTACGGCTATTTGATGCGGTATGTGTGCGGTTGAATTTGTTGCGTGTATTAAGATTTCTTACCCAGACATTCCCCGTTTCCGTACCTTTTTGCTCACCTAAACGTTGATGAATACCGTTCATACTTTGTTCAAGTTGTAATAACTGTGCTTGTCTGAGAGAAACAAGGGCGTTAGATTTTTCGCTTAAGGCAAGATAAGCGGCCGAATTTTGAGCAATATTTACATCGCTATTACTTGTTGTATTTCCCGCTATTGGAGCAACTGGATCCGGTTGCGATTTTGAAGTTGTTTTTGTTTGATCAGCCAGTTCGGTATTGGTTAAAATCCAGTTTGTACCGTCTTTGGCCAAACGGTAACGATATGCTCCGGCATCTACATAATCTCGTCCTAATAACGAAAAGTTTGCCGTACCGGTTTGAGTTTCTATCAGCGTAACTTTACCGTTTGGCGCTTGAGGTTCATTACCGGAATCATTCACGGCTAAACCGAATGAACCGCTATCTGAGCCTGTTACGGTAATTTTGTCCGATTGTTGTGTAGCAAGATCAGTATTAAGGCTAAAATCTCCGTTGCCGGATAAGTTTCCTAATGTAACTGTTTGAAAACCATCTACTTTTGTAAGATTAACCTTACCGTTATTTAACGCTAAATTGGTTAATTTATTGGTAAAGCGTTGGGTCTGATTAGTTTCGCTATCAGTATAATCTTGAGGTGCGGTTGTCCAAGAGGAATTATTTAAGGTCAGGCTGTAAGTCGAACTGTCGCTTACTTTGTCAGGCATTGCAACCACACCTGATAATATTGAGTTGTTTGCAGTTATATTTAGGGTTTCAATGTTAGTAATCGCTTCTTCATCATCATAAGCGGTTGCCACACTGAAAAAACGACTATTATTTATCGTACTGTCATTGATACTTAAATCCAAGCCAGCATATTCGGTACTGTTATCCGTATCCCACCAAGTATTTAATACCGAATCGGTTGTTACGGCCGTATTATTCAAAGTCACTTTATTATTAGGCTCGGAGAAAGCGATCGCGGCAGTTTCACCCGTACCTGATAAGGTTGAATTATTTATGGTAACCGTTGAGTTTTCCGCAATAATTAAATCCGTAAAATCATCAGGATTCGGAGTATTTATATTAAGCGTGCTGTCTTGAATATTAGCGGTCGTATCCTGTAAACGCAGTAATTCTCCCGTTCCGATATTTGCGGAAAGCGTGCTTTTTGAAATCGCTAATTTGGCGTTTTTCGCATAGATTAATTCTGCGTACTGTTCTTCATCTTCTGAATTAACAGATAAATTACTGCCTGTAATAAAAAGAGAATTATCACTGGTTGAAAGCCAAGTATTGTTATTTGTACTTCCGTTAAAAACGGTTGTACATTGATTTAGATTTTCATCTGTTGTTGAGTAGTGACGTGTCGCACTGCATTCCAATGCAGTTGCAGAACCTGCCATACCTACGGCGGCTAACGCCATATAAATCGTAGAGAATTTTAATTTATTCATTTTTTCATTCCTGTCTTTTACATTCGGGAAAGAGGGAAGTTTTTAATATTACTATGCCTAATATATACCAAAAAGCCCGCTTCTTGCAAAGCAGGCTCTTTATAATATTTAATTAACCTTGTGATGAAATACGCTTCATATCCGTCATATAACCACGTAACTCTTGACCGATTAATTCAACCGGGTGATTACGGATTGCATCGTTGATATCACGTAAGTAAACGTTGTCGATTTCAGTAGCTGGAGTCGGTTCGCCTAAGTCACCTTTTTGTAACATCGGGATTAATTTCTCTGCAAGAATTGGCGTTGCAACGTGAGAGAATAAATAGTTACCATATTCTGCCGTATCTGAAATTACCACGTTCATTTCGTATAAACGTTTACGAGCGATCGTATTTGCGATTAACGGTAATTCGTGTAATGACTCATAGTATGCTGATTCTTCGTAGATACCGCTTGCAACCATTGCATCGAATGCCATTTCTACACCCGCTTTCACCATTGCAACCATAACTACGCCGTTATCAAAGTATTCTTGTTCGGAAATTTTAATGCCGTCTGCTTTTGGTGAATTTTCGAATGCGGTTTTACCGGTTTCTTCACGCCATTTGAATAAGTTTGCATCACCGTTTGCCCAGTCTGCCATCATGGTTGATGAGAATTCACCGCTGATGATGTCGTCCATATGTTTTAAGTAAAGGTCGTTCAATTGAACTTTGATTTCTTCACTTAATTCAAAAGCACGGATTTTCGCAGCGTTTGATAAACGGTCCATCATTAAGGTGATACCGCCTTGTTTTAACGCTTCGGTAATCGTTTCCCAACCGTATTGGATTAATTTGCTTGCGTATGCCGGATCTTTACCGTCTGCCACTAATTTGTCGTAACATACGATTGAACCTGCTTGTAACATACCGCAAAGGATCGTTTGTTCGCCCATTAAGTCGGATTTAACTTCCGCTACGAATGAAGATTCTAATACGCCTGCACGGTCGCCGCCGGTTGCTGATGCCCACGCTTTCGCAATTGCCATACCTTCGCCTTTCGGGTCATTTTCAGGGTGAACAGCGATAAGTGTCGGTACACCGAAACCACGTTTATATTCTTCACGCACTTCCGTACCCGGACATTTTGGCGCAGTCATTACAACAGTAATGTCTTTACGAATTTGCTCACCTTCTTCAACAATGTTGAAACCGTGTGAGTAACCGAATGCAGAACCTTGTTTCATTAGCGGAATAATATCTGCAACTACTTTTGAGTGCTGTTTATCCGGCGTTAAGTTGATCACTAAGTCGGCGGTTGGAATTAATTCTTGGTATGTGCCGACTTTGAAACCGTTTTCGGTTGCACGAGTAAATGACGCACGTTTTTCCGCAATGGCTTCAGTACGTAGCGCATAGCTAATATCTAAACCGGAATCACGCATATTTAAACCTTGGTTTAAACCTTGCGCACCACAACCTACGATAACGATTTTTTTGCCTTTTAAGAAATTGCAACCGTCTGAAAATTCTTCACGATCCATAAAACGACAACGACCGAGTTGGTCTAATTTTTGACGTAAGTTTAATGTGTTGAAATAGTTAGCCATTCTGAGCTTCCTTATTTATATGTATGATGTTGAGTGTGTTGTTTTATGATGTTGTGTTTACACATTGTTGTTTTGTTATGCAATCGATTATACGCCGTTTTCATGTTGCGTAAATTGATATTATCGGGATTTTATATTGCATTATTTGCAATGTGTTTTGCTAATTTTTGACAAAAAATGACCGCTTGTAAGATGAATGTTAGAATATCGCCGTAATGAAAATATAGGATAAATAGATGAGAATAAATCAAATTACTTTGCAACGTTGTCCGGAATGTGAAACGGTGGTGAAAATACCGGAAAATATTCCGTTTCAAACGGCGGTTTGTCCCAATTGCCATGATGTGTTGCGTCCGGCAAACAGCTGGAGTTTGCGTCGTTGTTCGATTATCGCTCTTGCCATTTTAATTTTATTGCCGTTTGCACTGACTTTCCCGTTAATGAGTATCGATTTACTCGGTGTGCCGATTCACGCCACCGTATGGGGCGGAGTATGGAAAATGGCGACCGAAGGCTATCCTTATACCGCCTTTATGGTGCTACTTTGCTCGGTTGTCTTTCCGATTGCTTTTGCATTATTAGTATTAACCATTCGTTTACAACGCTTATTAGCACAGCGGCCTCGTTATACATTGATTTTTCTAGCGAAAATTCAAGAATGGGTTATGTTGGACGTGTATTTGGTCGCACTGGCGGTGGCGGCATTTAAAATAAGAGATTATGCCGCTCTCAGCTTTAGCGTGCATTTAAGCGCATTTGTGATTGTGACGATATTAACGACATTATTGTTTATTAAAATCAATCCGAAAAGAATGTGGGAAGATTTTTACCCGGAATACCATACGTTATTAAGCGGTCATCAAGGTAACGTCAGTTTGTGTCCGACTTGCGAATATACCTTTGATGAACAGATTGTCGATTTGAAAGGTCGCCAGCGTTGTCCTCGTTGCGAAAGTAATTTAGCGATTTCAGACAATATAAAACTACAACGAGTATGGGCGAGCTTAATTGCCGGTGTGGTGATGATGGTTCCGGCAAATATTTTACCGATTTCCGCCACCGGATTAGCCGGATCGGTTTCCGCCGATACGCTTTTTTCGGGGGTACTAACTTTTATCGGTTTAGGCAGTTATACGGTTGCCGCTATCGTGTTTATTGCCAGTATCGCCGTGCCGTTCAGTAAAGTGGCGATTATTTTATATCTGCTGTTAGCTATTCATTACAAATGGAAACACCCGATTCACTGGCAAATGAAAGCCTTACATTACGTACATTTTGTCGGACGTTGGTCGATGCTGGATTTATTTGTATTGGCATTGATGATGTCGTTGTTAGAACGAGGACAGATTCTTAGCTTCTCGGTCGGTGATGCTGCGTTTTTCTTCGGGGCGGCGGTATTTTTGACGATGATCGCTTCCAGTAATTTAGATGCCAGAATGTTGTGGCGTATCCATTATTCAAATGAGCAAAAAGCATAAGGATAAGCGGTCGAATTTTGTTGAATTTTTGCAAAGTTTCACGAAATTCAGACCGCTTGTTTACTGTTAAAGAAAATTTCTATCAGACTATTCCTTATTGATAGTTTTTAGTCTATGATTCGCAAGTCTCATTCATTCCGAATGAATATAACAAGTTTGTTTATTTAAGGACCCATCATGAAAAAATTGCTATTAGCCACATTGCTGGCAAGCTCGGCTGCATTTGCTAACCAAGTTCCAAGTTATAACACTACCACTCATACTTACGAATTTAATCAAAATTACGATCTCATCGTGCCGCAAGGTTCAAAAGGCGAAACCAATTTATGGGTTCCGTTACCGTTCAGTAATGATTACCAAGATGTAAAATCGATAGAATTTGAAGGTAACTATAACAAAGCCTATATCACCGAAAATAACCAATACGGTGCGAAAACGCTATTCGCTAATTGGGACGAAAAAGCGCAAAAACGTTTGTTAAAAGTGAAATTAGTGGTACAAACCAAAGATCGTGAACCGATGGCGAGTGGTGCATTGGCTAATTATCAAGTGCCGGAAAAAATCATTTATTCGGTGGATGTACAAGAGTATCTCAAACCGACCACTCACATTAAAACAGACGGCATTGTGAAGCAATATGCGGATAAAATTGTCGGTAAAGAAACTAACCCGCTAAAAAAAGCCGAATTGATTCATAAATGGATTGTGGAAAATATGGAACGTGATAATTCCGTATTAGGTTGCGGTGACGGCGATGTTGAGAAAATGCTGACCACCGGTGTATTAAAAGGCAAATGTACCGATATTAATTCGGTATTTGTTGCTCTAGCGCGAGCTTCGGATATTCCGGCGCGTGAAATTTTCGGTATCCGTTTAGGTGATGCACCGAAAATGTCAAAATTCTCAAAAACCGCCTTCGGTAGCGCAAAAGACGGTATTGCGAATGAAAATAGCGGACAACATTGCCGTGCCGAGTTTTATTTGGCCGGTTTCGGTTGGGTACCGGTCGATTCTGCAGACGTTGCAAAAATGCGTTTAGCTGAGAAAAAAGCGGTAAATGACGCCGATACGCAAGCGGTTTCAAAATACTTATTCGGTAACTGGGAAGCCAACTGGATGGGCTTTAACCATGCGCGTGATTTCAATCTTTATCCGCAGCCTGAATTGACACCGATTAATAATTTCGGTTATCCGTATGCAGAAATTGGCGGTGATCCGCTCAATTCATTTGATGCAAAAGAGTTTGGTTATGAGCTTATCTCAAAAGAACTCAAATAATCGTTTTTTTGCCTCACTTACCGCTGCGCTGATCGCGGCGGTAAGTTCGACATTATGCTGTATTGCACCGCTAGTTTATTTGGTGTTCGGTATTTCTTCACCGTGGCTGGTCGGGTTAAGCGAATATGAGTATTTACAGCTTCCGCTGCTGTTTGTTTCGCTTGGGGCGTTCGGTTACGGCTTTTGGTTACTGATATTTTCCAAGAAAATTATCTGTACTAAATATTGTTCTCGCCGTACTTTGATTATTCTGTATTGGATTGCCTTTGCGATTATTCTGTTTTTCCTTAGCTATCCTTTTATTTTGCCTTGGTTATTAGAATGAAAAAATTACTGTTTACTTTGCTTTTTTATGTCGGAATTTCACCGCTTGTTTATGCCAATGAAGTTGCATCGACCAATAATGTGACAACCGAACAGCAGGTACAAAAAGAAGTGAATTTCTACGTTAAAGAAATGACCTGCCAATTATGTGTCTATTTGGTTAATAAAGAATTGCGAGCAATTGACGGAGTGGTTTCGACCAAAGCGAATATGAAAGAACGTAAAGTCAAAATTATCGCTAATGAGAATGTATCGGTAGAGCAGATGATTAAAGCGATTGAGAAACTCAGTTATACCGCCGAGCAGATTTAGGTTTTTACCACAGAGCGTACGGATTTTTTACCACGCACGGCAAGCCGTACGTGGTTAGGATCAGCCTACGGCTGAGTGAGCCACGCTGTGGCTCTGAGGGTTTCTGCGATGTGGTTTATTTTCGATGAATGTACGGACACCCTCGCCCCTCGTGGGAGAGGGACAGATTTTTCTTTGTTTAGAAGAAAAATCAGGGAGAGGGGGTAATCAGTTAAAAAGTCTTATTAGGTTTTTATGCCTATCAACTGTCAAATCTCCCCTAACCCCTCTTTGCTAAAGAGGGGGATTTCTTTTAAAAATTAACCAGTTAGGAATTTTTGTTTACCACGCACGAGCCGTACGTGGTTAGGATCAGTCTGTGGCTCAGGTTTTTTTGCGATAAGATTAATTTCGCGTTGTCGGTATATTCCGTAGTGCATTTTTACCACGGAATATACTTATTATGCCTCTTTCGCCGCAGTATAAATTGCGACCATATCCGCTTCATATAAAGTTTTTGCCGCACCGATACTACCTTTTGAGGCGATACTGCATTTGTGCGCCATTTCGGCAATTTGTTCCGTACTTGGATTGATGCCTAGTTCGGTGAGGTTGGTCGGCATATTAATACTGCGGAAGAAATCTTCCATTGCTGTAATACCTTTTAGAGCAGTTTGTTCTGCGGTGGTTGCCGGCGTAACGCCCATTACTTGAGTCGCAAAACGTTCAAAGCGAGGTAAAATATCTTGGTAAACATATCTTGCCCAGTGTCCCCACATCGCAGCTAAACCGGCACCGTGAGTGACATCAAACATACCGCTTAGCTCGTGTTCCAACATATGCGTTGCCCAATCGCCGTTACCACCGCCGCAACCGGTCAAACCGTTGTGCGATAGGCTTCCGCACCACATAATTTCCGCTCTGGCTTGGTAATTTTTCGGATCTTTTACTAAGATTTGGGCATTTTTCATCACGGTTTTTAAAATGCTTTCGGCAATCGTATCGGTAATTTCCATTGTAGCGTTCGGTGTGAAATAACGCTCCATCGTGTGCATTAAAATATCTGCATTACCGCTTGCGGTTTGATAGTCCGGTAAAGTTACGGTTAATTCGGGATTTAAAATTGAGAATTTCGGGCGAGACAAATCATTACTATAACCGCGTTTGATACCGCCCTCGTCTTTAGTAATCACCGAACCGTTACTCATTTCACTACCTGCCGCCGCAATAGTTAAAACGGTAGCTACCGGTAAACAAGCGGTTGCTTGACGTTTACCGTCAAAAAGATCCCAAACATCGCCTTCTTCCGCCACACCGTAAGCGATCGCTTTGGCGGAATCAATTACACTACCGCCACCGACGGCAAGAATAAAATCCACCTGTTCTCGTTTACATAATTCAATGCCTTGATAAACCAAAGACAGTAACGGATTCGGTACTACACCGCCCAATTCTACATAAGCAATACTTGCGTTATCTAATGATGCTTTAATGCGATCCAATAAACCGGACTTTTTCGCACTTTGGCTACCGTAATGAATCAATACTTTTTTGCAATGTTGCGCTTGAATTAATTCACCGACTTGTTGTTCGGTGTCTTTACCGAATACGATTTTGGTCGGGGTAAAGTAATTAAAATTTTGCATATTCGTTTCTCCTTATCGAATCATTGATTTGGCACATTCTAAAAAGTGATTTATTCCTATACAATGAATAAATTACGAATAAAGAATTCCTGTTTAGGGAATAAATGGGAGGAAATATGCTCGATAAGGTGGAAGCGGTACGTTACTTTTGTATTGCGGCGGAAACATTACATTTTCGTGAAGCGGCAAATCGTTTGGCGATTTCGCCACAGGTGGTTACCCGTATGATTGCCGATTTGGAGCAACAATTAGGCGAACCGTTATTTAAACGCAATACCCGTAATATTTCTTTAACCGATTTTGGCAAAGTGTTTTTGGCGGATGCACAAGTCTGGTTAAAAGCGACTGAAACGTTATTCCAAACCGACTTTAAAGAATCTATGCGCGGTACGGTACGGATTACTTTACCTCGTTTACCGAATAATGATGTGATTTTAGCGGAATTATTGGAAGCGCTTTCGGATCAGCCGCAATTGCATATTGACTGGCGACCGGATACCGCTTTGTATAACAGTGTTACAAAACAAATTGATATTGGCGTGCGCATCAGTATGCAAATGGAACCGCATCTGATTACTCGAGAAATTACTACTATCAAGGAACGGATCGTGGTAAGTCCGAAGTTATTGGCTAAATTAGGGCAACCGCAAGATCTAAATGATCTGCAGACTCGTTTCCCGTTATGTGTAGAGATAAATCCGCAGACCGGTAAAGCGTGGCATTGGTTTAATACGCCGAAGCAAAGTTTTATGGTAAAAGACCCGTATTTTATCAGTTCGGAAAGTTACAGTAATTTAGCGGTGGTATTGCAAGGATTGGCGGTCGGAATGTTACCGGAATATCATTATGCGCCGCATATAAAAGCGGGAAGATTAGTGATGCTGTTCCCCGAATTAAAGATTCCGGATTGGAAAATGTTTATTTATCGTCCGCAACAAGAAAACACGCCGATGCGAGTGTTATATGTATTTAATTTATTGAGTGAGATTTTGCAGAAATATTATGCAAAATAATGACATTGTTAGTAGATTAGGCGGATACATGACCCGCCCTAGATTTACTGTTTTTTAAAGAAATTTAACCGCTTGTCGCCGTAAATTAGTATTTTAAGGTTTCGCCTTCCGTCGGTACGGCAACTTGTTTTAAGCCTTTTGCTTTCACAAATTCACGCATATCTTTGGTGCTGACTGTTGCGTGGTTTACCGCATCCATATGCACAGTAACGATGTCTGCTTTCGGTGCGACTTGACGCATTTTCGCTACATCTTCTTTACCCATAATGATCGCACCTTTTGGCTCGATCATCTCTGCACGACCGGTATTCATTACGATCACTTCCGGTTTGAAATCGGTAATCGCATTATCCACCGATTGATTCCAGATAGTATCGCCCACAATATAAGTGGTTTTCTCGCCTTTCGCTTCCATTACAAAGCCCATTGCATCGCCTAACATTTCCGCTAACATTGGATTGGCATACATAGCATCCGTGCCATGCTGACCGCCTTTAATACGCGTTAATTTTACGCCGTTAAATTCCGTGTGGTTGCCCACTACACGTACATCTTTAAAGCCTTGACCACGAATGATTTTTGCATCGTCCGCATTTTGCACGAAAATCGGTAAATCTTTTGGTAATTTCTCTTGAGCCGCTTTATCCCAGTGGTCATCATGAGTGTGAGTAACGATTACCGCTTGCACGCCTTTGATCACATCTTCCGCTGATTGTTTCATATCAACTAATGGGTTACGTTTTTCAAAGTTTACTGTACCGGCAAAACCCTCATAAGCACCTTTAGTCGCTAAATACGGATCAACTAAGAATGTTGTGCCTGCGTAGTTGATTTTTGCCGTTGCATTACGAACGTGCTGATATTCCATTGCTGACGCTGAATTTGCGACGAATAAACCTAATGTTAATGACGATAAAGTTGCTTTAAGTTTCATATTGTATCCTTTGTAAAATTATTCCGAAAAACGACCGCTTGTTGCGGTGTGTGAATATTATGCAAAAAAGTAATTTAATTAAGAATTGGCTTTTAGGACAATATAAGCAAGAATCGGGTCAATTTAATCTTAAAGTAGGTCAAATGGCATTGCATGACATCTTTCTTCTTACAGGGAACTTCAACTACTCAACGAATTTAACGCAATATATTTACGCAGACTTTCGTCTTTGGTGTAACTAAGTTCTTGGATTGCCAACGTCTCAAGTTCCACATAATGCTTTTTAAGCACATTTCCTGCCGTGCGCAGTACTTCGCCACGAGTGACACGTTGCGCCATTCCTGTAAATACTCGATCAGTTAGAAAATCAAAATCAGCATAGTGAGATAAGGCTCGGTTCTGCACCAACCAATTAAACAGCGAAGCGAAACCTGGTGGGAAAATCGGCCGATATCGGCTAATGCTTGCGAAGATCATTGTTTCAATCGCTTCCAGTTCTTGTCCAAACAAACGGTTAAAATTTTTTGCGATAAAATGGTCAATCACAATATCCGACACAATTCCTTTAAATCGTCCTAAATCCTCAGTAAGTAGAGGATTGAGAAAATTTTCTCGCCGATCTGTCGTGCTGTCGATCAAACGGTGTAGCCTTATCCCATCTCGAATATGGCTTGCTATCGCTAAATTTTCGACTCTCCCCTTATAAAAATCACCGGCAAAATTACCGAATAAGGTACGGCTATTCGGCATTATTTCGTCTAACTGGAAGGAAATCATACTATGGGCAAGAAAATTCATAGTCGCTCGCTATAACTATTTATCATCAACACATCATAGCTTAAGTTGGTTGGATAAGGAAATTAAGTGGGGAATGGAGGGCTACGCACTTAAAGTGTAAAATCTTCTCTGAATTTGACTTTTAACATAAGAATAGAAAGAATTAGGTCAAAATTACAAGGAGAAACCGATGCCGTTAAAAATCGCGCTTGTGCTACAGCCTAACCTCAATCTTTTTCAGTTTTCAGTGCCGTATGTGGTATTTACTACGGCATTACCGACTGACGATTTATTTTCGATTACGTTGGTGGCAGAAGAAGCGAGCGTACAAAGTCATTTACTAAATGTGCAGGCGGAGCGAGGTTTGGATTATTTAGCGGAAGCGGATATTGTGATGATCGCCGGTTGGGCGGATTTAAACGAACCGCCAAGCGAGGTATTACAAACAGCATTACGCTCAGCTTATCAACGTGGGGCATATTTAGTCGGGTTGTGCTACGGCACTTATGCGTTGGCTTATGCAGGCTTACTGGACGGCAAGCGAGCCACTACTCATTGGCACGGCGAAGCGGATTTTCATCAACGTTTTCCGCAAGTAAAGCTCGATGCCAATGCGCTTTATGTAGAAGACGACAGACTGATTACTTCTGCCGGAACAAGTGCCGGACTTGATTGCTGTCTTTATCTTATCCGTAAATTCTATGGAGTAAAAATTGCGAATTATGTGGCACGTATTATGGTTGCACCACCACATCGAGAAGGCGGTCAGGCTCAATTTATCGAACCGCAAAAATTGGATACTTCACAAAATGATAAATTGCACGAAATATTGCAATATGTCCGACAAAATCTGCAAAAGCCGCATCATATTGATGATCTTGCAGAGATGGCACATATAAGTCGAAGAACATTCACTCGCCATTTTCAGAAAATGATAGGTAGCAGTTTTACTCAATGGTTGATTGTCGAACGTTTACAGAAAAGCCTTGAATTACTCGAAAGCAGCGAACTTTCGATTGAAGCAATTAGCGATAAAGTCGGCTTTCAAAACGTGGTGAGCTTCCGTCAACATTTTAAACAACGTTTTCAAGTCAGTCCGAACGAGTGGCGGAAAACCTTTGGCGGGGACGAATAGTACAAGCGGTTAAATTTAATGGATTTTTTGCAAAAAGTTTTGCCAATCCGACCGATTGCCTTTTTTCTAGTAGCAAAAAACGGCTATTTATGTTAAAAATTGAGGCAAATTTTCTCTCATAATTTCCATTCACATTAAAGGAACACAACAATGTCTTTACAAGCAATTATCGAAGCGGCATTTGAGCGTCGTGCTGAAATCACACCAAAAACAGTTGATGCGGAAACTCGTGCTGCAATTGAAGAAGTTATCGAAGGTTTAGATAGCGGTAAATATCGTGTAGCGGAAAAAATTGACGGTGAGTGGGTAACTCATCAGTGGTTAAAAAAAGCGGTTTTACTTTCATTCCGTATCAATGACAACCAAATTATTGACGGTGCGGAAACCAAATATTACGACAAAGTAGGTTTAAAATTTGCAGATTACACTGAAGAACGTTTTGCACAAGAAGGTTTCCGTGTGGTGCCGTCTGCAACCGTACGTAAAGGTGCATACATTTCTAAAAACTGCGTATTAATGCCGTCTTATGTAAACATCGGTGCATACGTGGGCGAAGGTACAATGGTTGATACTTGGGCAACCGTAGGTTCATGCGCACAAATCGGTAAAAACGTTCACTTATCAGGTGGCGTAGGTATCGGCGGTGTATTAGAGCCGTTACAAGCAAACCCAACTATTATCGGTGATAACTGCTTTATCGGCGCACGTTCGGAAGTGGTTGAAGGCGTAATCGTAGAAGACGGTTGTGTTATTTCAATGGGCGTATTTATCGGTCAATCAACCCGTATTTATGACCGTGAAACCGGCGAAATCCACTACGGTCGCGTACCGGCAGGCTCTGTGGTTGTTTCAGGTAGCCTTCCGTCAAAAGACGGTAAATACAGCCTATATTGCGCAGTTATCGTGAAAAAAGTTGATGCGAAAACATTAGGTAAAGTGGGTATCAACGAATTACTTCGTACCATCGAAGAGTAATTAAATCCTCCCGCCCCCTCTTTGCAAAAGAGGGGGATTTTTTTACCGCTTGTAAGGAATCGATATGAAAAAAATTCTTCTCTTAAACGGTCCTAATTTGAATATGTTAGGCAAACGAGAACCGCATATTTACGGCTCGCAGACTCTTGCAGATATTGAACAACATTTACAACAATCGGCACAGGCGCAAGGCTACGAATTAGATTACTTCCAAGCAAACGGTGAAGAGCCGCTGATTAATCGTATTCATCAAGCCTTTCAAAATACCGATTTCATTATTATTAATCCGGGTGCATTTACCCACACTAGTGTTGCGATTCGTGATGCGTTGTTAGCGATATCTATTCCATTTATCGAAGTCCATCTTTCAAATGTGCACGCCCGTGAACCTTTCCGCCATCATTCTTATCTAAGCGATATAGCAAAAGGCGTGATTTGCGGTTTAGGTGCAAAAGGTTACGATTATGCGCTCGACTTCGCAATTTCAGAATTACAAAAAATACAATTAGGAGAAATGATGAATGGCTAATCCGGTTAAATATGAATCGTTGATTGTGGTCTGTAACGGTTTAGAACGTCTATTCGGAAATATTGTTAAAGTATTAAGTTATCCGTTCCACGCGCTTTTCCCAAAACTTCGTTTTACTATTCCGGAATATAGTCCGGCAAAAATTCATTCGAAGCAACATACTCGAATTACCAAAACGATTTGGCAAACCAATTATTCAAACAAAGTCACATTGCCGGTCTATGCGAATTATCTGTTTAACCGTTTAATGTCGTTGAGTTACGATTATCGTTATGTTAGTACCGAAGATAGAGAAACCTATATTAAAGCGAATGCTGATGAGCGAACTTTTAATGCCTACAGCAAGCTCACCGACGGTGCGGCGCAAGCAGATTTCTGGCGTGTATTTACTTTATTGCAAGAGGGCGGAGTATATATTGATATTGACGGACATTTAGTTTTCCCTCTCTCCCAAATTATTCAAGAAAACGATCAGGAAGTCCTAATTAAACGTCGTGATAAATATACCAATTTCTTTTTAGCTTGTGAGAAAGGTCATCCGATCTTAAAAGATACGTTGGAAATTATTATCAGCAATATTGAAAATCGCCGTATCGAAGGCGGGGTATTTGTGATGACTGGGCCGGAAACGCTGAATGTTGCGATCGGTACGAAAAGTGTGAACACTCGCCGTGATAAAACGACTTGTGCGCAAGGGACTTTTACTAATGAATATTTCCAATATATTGATAAACCTCGTAGCAAATGGAACTATAAAAAGAATGACGAGCTATTAAAATAGTTTCCTTTTAACTGCTACGATGAGTAGCAAAATCCCGATAAATTCGCCAATTTTGCAAGATTTTATTCGCAAAATTGGCGAAATTGGAGTAATCTAGACAAGATTTTTTACTCTGCACATTGTTGTGCGGAGTTTCTCTTTTTTAATTGACTATAAAAACGGAATCTCACTATGGATATTCGCAAAATCAAAAAACTTATCGAATTAGTTGAAGAATCAGGCATCACTGAATTAGAAGTGTCTGAAGAAGAAGGTACGGTACGTATTAGCCGTGCTCAACCGGCTGCATCAGCGGCAGTCCAATACGTAGCAGCACCTCAAGCAGCCGCAGTTGCACCTGCAGCACCTGTTGCACAAGCAGCACCGGCAGCACCGGCTGCATCAGCAGAAGTAAGCGGTCACGCGGTGCTTTCACCGATGGTAGGGACCTTCTATCGTAGCCCAAGCCCGGATGCAAAAGCATTTATCGAAGTGGGTCAAACCGTAAACGTTGGTGATGCGTTATGTATCGTAGAAGCAATGAAAATGATGAACCGTATTGAGTCAGACAAAGCCGGTGTGGTTAAAGCGATTTTAGTAAACGACGGCGAAGCGGTTGAATTCGACCAAAAACTTATCATCATCGAATAATTTATTCAGCACGGAAATGACGGAATACACGGAATATTGTCAGTTGAACAAGCGGTCTGTTTTCTCTCGAATTTTGTAAAAAAATCGGCAAAATTAACCGCTTGCAACGGCTTCCGAGTGTTCCGTTCTTTCCTTGACAAAAGGGGAAAACTCCAATGTTAGAAAAAGTTGTCATTGCAAACCGCGGCGAAATCGCATTACGTATTTTACGTGCGTGTAAAGAGCTTGGTATCAAAACGGTTGCGGTTCACTCAACGGCTGACCGTGAATTAAAACACGTACTTTTAGCGGACGAAACGATTTGTATCGGCCCGGCTCCTTCAGTAAAAAGTTACTTAAATATCCCAATGATCATTGCTGCGGCAGAAGTCACTAATGCAGATGCTATTCACCCGGGTTACGGCTTCTTATCTGAGAATGCGGATTTTGCCGAACAAGTAGAAAACTCAGGCTTTACTTTTATTGGTCCTACTGCGGACGTGATTCGTTTAATGGGCGATAAAGTATCGGCAATCAATGCAATGAAAAAAGCGGGCGTGCCTTGCGTACCGGGTTCCGACGGTCCGGTAGGTAACGATCCGGCTAAAAACAAAGAAATTGCAAAACGTATCGGTTATCCGGTGATTATTAAAGCGTCCGGCGGTGGCGGCGGTCGTGGTATGCGTGTGGTATATAACGAGAAAGATCTCGAAGAATCTATCGCAATGACCAAAGCGGAAGCGAAAGCGGCATTTAATAACGATATGGTGTATATGGAAAAATATTTAGAAAATCCACGCCATATTGAAATCCAAGTATTAGCGGACACACACGGTAATGCGGTTTATTTAGCGGAACGTGACTGTTCAATGCAACGCCGTCACCAAAAAGTGGTGGAAGAAGCACCGGCACCGGGTATTACCCCTGAATTACGTAAATTCATCGGTGAACGTTGTGCGAACGCGTGTCGTGAAATCGGCTATCGTGGTGCTGGTACATTCGAATTCCTATTCGAAAACGGCGAATTTTATTTCATCGAAATGAATACTCGTTTACAAGTAGAGCATCCGGTAACGGAAATGATCACTGGCGTGGACTTAGTAAAAGAGCAATTACGTGTGGCGGCAGGTCTTCCGATTTCAATCAAACAAGAAGACATTAAAGTGAAAGGTCATGCGATGGAATGTCGTATCAATGCGGAAGATCCGAATACCTTCTTACCTTCTCCGGGTAAAATCACACGTTTACACGTGCCGGGCGGTTTAGGTGTGCGTTGGGATTCTCACATTTATACCGGTTATACCGTACCGCCGCATTATGATTCAATGATCGGTAAATTGATTACCTTTGCAGAAGATCGTGATATTGCAATCCGTCGTATGCAAAATGCGTTATCAGAAACGATTGTGGAAGGAATTAAAACCAATATTCCATTACACAATCTGATTATGGAAGACGAAAACTTCCGTAAAGGTGGCACGAATATCCACTACCTCGAGAAAAAACTCGGGCTTAAATAATAAGCAACAAGCGGTAAGATTTTCAGTAAATCTTACCGCTTTCTTTTAGCTTTTCAGCCATTGTCGAATAAAATCCGCAATCTGCTCAATGTCATTAATATCTAAGCGATTCTCTCGTGCCAGCGGGTAATCAGTCGCAGTTGCAATCGTCCATTCATCTAGCTCCGGTAACGGTTTTTCAATCGCTTGGCGATGTAGCTGAATCTTTGCAATCGGTTCGTGTTTAAAGCCTTCCACCAAAATTAAATCCACGGCTTTCGGATCAAATTTTGCAATTAATTGCTGAAAATCGACCGCTTGTGTAGGTGTTTCGGTCATTAATGCCCAACGTTCCTCACAGACAACCATAGTCGGATTCGCACCTGCTACACGCAAGCGGTGGCTATCTTTGCCCGGTTTATCTACTTCGACATTATGATGCGAATGTTTAATCAGCCCGACTCTAATGTGACAAGCGGTCAATTTTGGAATTAATTTTTCCAACAAAGTCGTTTTACCTGTGCCGCTATAGCCGGTAATCCCAAGTAATTTCGGTGTAGTTGCAGGCGTTAGACGAATATTTTCCAAATCGGCAAAGGTATTCATATTTTGAAAAGCAGACTTTTGCTCGGAGAAATCCACAGCAACACTTTTTTGTGTTTGGAAAAAATGGAATAAGCGACGTTCACCACTTGCCAGATAAAGACGAAGCGGTGTAACCACCGAACGATGAATTAATGCCGCGGTAGGATGCGCTCGCTCGCCGTCATGCACATAAGCAATTTGAGCTTGGTTGATTGCCAATGCCACCGAGAGTTTTTTCACTAAATTATTGGGTAAGAACGGCGTATCACACGGGACGAATAACAGGTATTCTCTGTGAATATTTTCAAACCCGGAAAGCATTCCGCTTAATGGTCCTTGGAAATCGCCCAAACTATCACAATAAAAAGGCAAATTCGGGAACTGTGTTTGATATTCCGCTTGTGAACGATTGATATTCAAATGAATCTGCGTAATTTGCGGCGTAAGACGTTCCACAATGTGCGCAATCAATGTTTTACCGTTTAATTGCTGTAAGCCTTTTTCCGCTCCGTTCATACGGCGAGCAAGTCCACCGGATAAAATTACTGCGGCAATTTGATCTATTTGTAGCATTTTTAGGTCCAAGTTTTTTGCAAAAGTGTAGCTAAAAGTATATGATTCCGAACACTTTTCAACAAGAATTTTTAAGGAAGCAAAGTATGAAATGCAAACGTTTAGAAGAATTACTTGAGTTATTAGGCGAGCATTGGCGTAAAAACCCGGATTTACATCTGATGGATATTTTACAACAACTTTCGATTGAAGTCGGTGAGCCGGATAACTATACCGCATTACGTGATGAAGTGTTAATTTACCAATTAAAAATGCGTAATGCGGATAAACACGAGCCGATTCCCGGCATTAAAAAAGATTATGAAGAAGATTTCAAAACGGCATTGTTACGTGCTCGCGGAATTTTAAACGATTAGTTGAGTCTAACAGGCGCATTTATTTTTTATTCGAGGAACAATAATGAAAAAATTGGCATTAAAATCAGTTTTAGTCGCACTTTCTGCATTTTTTGCAGTTAATTCAACCGCAGTAGCGGCGGATCCGGTAGAAGGTAAAGAATATACCCAAGTTCGCCAAGCGCCTTCGGCACAAAAAGAGGTAGTAGAGTTTTTCTCATTCTATTGCCCGCACTGCTATGATTTCGAATTAACTTATAAAATTCCAAGCCAAATTAAACAAGCGTTACCGAAAGATGCGAAATTAGTGCAATATCACGTGAATTTCTTAGGTCGTCAGTCAGAGAACTTAACTCGCGCATGGGCATTGGCGATGGCGTTAGGTGTGGAAGATAAAGTAAAAACCGCACTGTTTGAAGCGGCGCAAAAAGATGCGATGAAATCAATGGATGATATTAAAGCGGTATTTACCGCAAACGGCGTCAGTGCGGCGGATTTTGATAATGGTATCAATAGCTTTGCGGTAAACGGTTTAGTGAATAAGCAAGTGCAATTGGCGGAAGATTTTAAAATTCGCGGCGTACCGGCATTTTTCGTAAACGAGCAATACCAAATTAATCTGGAAGGTTTTGCCGATTCCGCTTCAACCAATGAATTTGTTAAACGTTATGTAGAGGCGGTGACTTTTTTAATTAAAAAGTAAATTAAGTATCAAAAAGAAAGGCTCGGATCAGATGACCCGAGCCTTTTTAAATTACATCGAAATAATCACACATTCCGCCACACTACGTGCATTTGATTGTGCGTTCGAAGCGGCGGCTCTATCGCCGACCGGCCCGACAAATACGCGATTCCAATCGGAACTCGAGCTAATTCGGGCATTAAAACCAGCCATTGCCAGACGTGCCTGCATATTTTCAGCTTGCGCTTTGTTTTTAAATGCACCGCATTGTAAACCGAATCTGCCTGCTTGAGCGGTAGGTTTATCAGACGGTTTGGCTGCTGTCGCCACAATTTTAGTTTGTTCGGCTTTCTTCGCTTTTTCCGCCGCTAATTTTGCTTGTTGTTCCGCACTTGCCGCACTTTCAACCGCTTTTGCCGTTTCAACCGGTGCTTTGGCTGACTCTTGTTGTTTTTTCAGTTCTGCTTGCTTACGTTTTTCTTCCGCTAATTTTGCCGCTTTTTGCTCTGCCGCTTTTTTAGCCGCGAGTTCTTCCGGTGTTAATGCGACTACCGCAGGTTGTTGTTCGGTCGTTGTTGTCGTATCTGTTGGCGTTTCTGTCGTAGTTGCTTCGGTTTGCGGTTTTTCCGCCGCTAAACGAGCCGCTTCTTCTTGTTTTAATTTATTTTCTAATTGCTGCTTCTGTTCTTCCGAAAGTTGCGCCAATTTTTCTTGTGATTTTTGACTGTTATCGGTCAATACTTCACGTGTTTCTAAGTCACGGATATAGCTATAAACTTCTTCCGGACGACTTGGTAATGCAGGACCTTGAGGCGGTACGGCTTGGTTTTGCTGAACGGCCGGAATTGCCGGTGCGGGTGCGTTTTCTTTTAACACCCATAATCCGATTCCGCCGGCTAAAAGTAAGAAGATAATAATCCCTAAAATAAGCGATTTATTAATGCCCTTTTTTTTATTGGAACGGGCTGCATAATCACGTTGTGGCACGGTAACACCTTATCTTGTTAGATCTAAAAAAATGAAAGATAGTAATCCTACTAAAAAAACAACAATTTGCCTAGAAGTTCATAGAATAAGCGGGCGGATTTTGCGAAAAATTTACGCAGATTTTAAATGCGAAAGATAAACGTCAAAGCGGTGATTTTTCGTGGTTTGCGAAAAGTCGGGTTTCTGTTCCGCCAAAAAAGGCGCGTAGTCGGGACGTTTGACTACCACTCTTTTGCGGGCCAGTGCTTTTGCCGGTGCAAAGAAATCATCTGAATCCAAATCGGCACCAACTAAATGTTGGAATACTCGCATTTCTTTTTTCACTAATGCACTTTTTTGTTTATGCGGATACATCGGATCTAAATAAACTACATCGGCGGTTTGCTGTTCTGCATCCAGTAACGAGATATTACGCTCATCAGCTAAAATCATTCGTTCCTGCATAAAACTACCAATTTCCGGATCGGCATAGGCTCTCGCCAAACCGTCTTCCAATAATGCCGCAACAATCGGATTACGTTCGACTAATAACACTTTGCAACCGATAGAGGCTAGCACAAAAGCATCTCTACCCAGTCCTGCGGTAGCGTCAATCACCGTGGGTAAGTAGTCCCCTTTAATTCCAACCGCTTTTGCTACCGCTTCACCTCGACCACCACCGAATTTACGGCGGTGCGCCATAGTGCCATCGACAAAATTGACCGCTATCGCACCGAGTTTCGGCTCGTCCAGTTTACGCAGCTCTAAACGCTCGTCAGTTAAAACTAGCGCAAGAATGGCGGATTGGTCGTGAACCAGTTGCCATTTTTCATAAATTTGCTGAAATTTCTCAGTATTTGAAGATTCGTTGATAAGTTGAATTGTCATTATATTAATTGTAAAAATCAGCTAAATAGCTGGTTAAAATGTTCAAGTAAGCAGGCTTTGCCGGCAAGCGGTTCATTTTGCCACGATTTTTGCAAAATCTCGTGGCTGAACAACGTTTCATATTCGGCGGAAATCGGACGATAACTGATATGCCAAGGTTCATAGCCTACTTTCGCATTATGAATGCCGTCGAAAGGGAAATAAAAACCGAAATGCTCGGCATGATGATGAAGCCATTCGGCTAACGGTGCAAAATAACCGCCGGTTTGGTATTCCCAAGGCTCAAGCTGTAAATGTTGCCCTTCTGGTAGCAAATCAGGGTCAAAAACATCAATTTCCGTCCCCCAATGATGACGGCTGGAACCGGGTACTGCCGACCAGCGCATCATTGCTTGGATTTTGTGTAAATCGTCCAATTTATTCATATCAATCGCACAGCCGTTATCATCATGTACTTTACGTTCGCCATTAAATTTTGCATTCCAAATTAGCATTTGGCGATCGAAATCACGATAAGTACTGGCAGGCTGTAAATTAAAACCGGCTGCTTTTGCCGCCTGCTGCAATGCAAGAAAGGCATCAACCGCCTCAGCTTGCAAAAAATGTTTATCTGATAACGGATTCGGCAACGGCACAAGATGTTCACGTGTTTTGCCGGTGAGGATTTGTTCGAGGTTTGCTATCATTTTAATCTTTCCTCAGCATTAACTTTTGAGTAAGTATTCGAGGATTTGATAGTACACCTCTCCACATTTACCAAGGTCTTCTACGCTGACACATTCATTCACTTTATGAATGGTGGCGTTTAACGGTCCGAACTCGACAACTTCTGCGCCCATTAATGCGATAAAACGACCGTCTGAAGTTCCACCGCTAGTATCTAAACGAGGCGTAATTTTTGTGACGTTTTCGACCGCTTGTACCGCCGCTTTGACCAATTCGCCATTACCGGCTAAAAACGGTTTACCGGATAAATTCCAACTAATACGGTGTTTTAACTGATGTTTAGCTAATATTTCCGCCACTTTGTTTTTTATAATGTCATCGGTGACTTCTGTGCAATAGCGTAAGTTAAATTGCACGTATAATTCGCCCGGAATCACATTGTTACTGCCGGTTCCCGCTTTGATATTTGCAATTTGCAAACTTGTCGGTGGGAAAAATTCGTTACCGTTATCCCATTGATAAGCGGTTAGTTCGGTTAAGAAATTCAATGAAGTATGTACCGGATTTTCGGCTAAATGCGGATAAGCGACATGACCTTGTACACCCTCGATATAAAGATCACCGGTAATTGAGCCTCGTCTGCCGTTTTTAATGACATCACCCAATACTTTACCGCTGGAAGGCTCGCCCACGACGCAATAGTGAATCGGTTCGCCTCTTGCCATCAGTGTTTCCACCACTTTTACCGTACCGTCTTTTGCTGCTGCTTCTTCATCGGAGGTAATTAATAACGCAATCGTGCCGGCATGGTTCGGATTTGCTTTAACAAATTCTTCTGCCGCAACAACCAGAGCGGAAAGAGAACCCTTCATATCTGCCGCACCACGTCCGTAAAGCATATTATCCACAATACGAGCTTCAAACGGAGGATAGGCCCATTGCGCTTCATCACCAACTGGCACCACATCGGTATGTCCGGCAAATGCAATGACCGGATGAGTATTACCGTGCTTCGCCCATAAATTTAACGTATCGCCGAATGGCAACCACTCGAGCGTAAAGCCTAATTGCTGCAAACGTTCTGCAATCACTTGTTGGCAGCCTTGATCGGCCGGACTAATGGACGGACGACGAATTAAATCTTGTGCAAGGTTGATGATGTTGTTTTTCATATGCTAATTTTCCAAAAATAAATTATTTACCGAACGTTTGTTCGTATTGTTTGACATCAAAACCAATCAGCGCAATGCCGTCTTGCAAGATAATCGGACGTTTAATCAGGGTCGGCTGCTCTAACAACACTTTTAATGCCGTTGTACGATCCAGATTGTTTTTCACCGCTTCATCTAAATTACGCCAAGTGGTTGAGCGTTTATTGACCAGATTTTCCCAGCCGAAAGCGGCTTCCGCATGCTGCAAGAAATCGGTAGATAGGCCGTCTATTCGGTAGTCATGCAATTGGTGAGTTATATTATTATCTGTCAGCCATTTAAGTGCTTTTTTTACGGTATCACAATTTTTAATACCATATACTTGGATTGTCATATAAAAGATCCTTGCTAGATAAATAGAAAAGATTACTTTAGTGTTTTTTTTCTGTTGAAACAAGCATTGTTGGTAAAAGTGCTATATACTCTAATCTATTATCGGTTCGATTATTAGCCGAATAATGTCTATTAAATAAAAAAATTTATAATCTATCGCCGTGTTTATTTGTATAATTTACGGAATATTCTTTAGGGTATTACTTAAGATGAAGAAACTTACTTTCAAAAGTATAACATTAGCTTTAACGTTGATGTTAGCAGCCTGCGGGAGTTATAAAGATACGAAGATGTCCGGTTCGTCCGAGCCTGAGTATAAAATCTCAGACACGGATGTGAAAAAATGGGTCATTGAAAAAAATAAAGTCGAGCAGTGTTTATTCCCTAAAAAAGGATCGGCTAAAAACAGATTGTCGGAGTCTAATCGCTTTGTCTATCAAATGGCGGCTTATAATAGAACGCTTAGTCAGATTATTGGTGAAGATCATTATCAAACGTTAATGCAAGATCCTGCGTCTCAGCAATATTTAGCGGATAGATTGGCAAAATTAGGACATTCTAAAAGCGTAAAAATTGAAAAAAAGTGGTGTAGTGAGCTGAGAGCGGATTATCAAAAATTTAATAAATCGACAAAAACGGCAAAGTCGGTTATAAAGAAATCGGCAGAGGACGGACAGTCTAAGCAAGCGAAAAAAAGCGTTAGTAAGAAATCGCAGAAAGTGGCAAGAAAAGGCTTAGAAACAAAAGACAAACCATATCAAGCTGTTGATGAAATAGAACAAGTAACACAAGACACCTCGAGTATGAAAGCATCTTCAAAGGGCAGAGCTAACGAGAGAACGGAAGATAGTTCATACCAAGAACCGAAAGCACCGAATGGCCGTATTAAAGTCAATTGGGAGCCGGTGAAAAACGAAGTGTATTCTTACTAAAGGCTAAACAAAAAGAGATGTGAATATTAACTCACATCTCTTTTTTATTTATTCACATTCCGTTACCGCTTGCCATACTTTCAACATATCCGCAGTTTCCGCCACATCATGCACTCGAATAATATTAGCACCGTTTTGCACGGCAATTAATGCACCGACAACCGAAGCGGTTACACGTTGCTCAACCGGTTTACCGGTTACCGCACCCAGCATCGATTTACGAGATAAACCGGCAAGCACCGGAAAACCGGCATCCGAAAAAGCGTTTAAATGCTTAAGTAGCGTAAAGTTATGCTGTACACTTTTACCAAAACCAAAGCCGGGATCGAGGATAATATGTTCTTTAGGAATCCCTGCGGTGATACATTCAAAAATGCGTTGATTGAGAAAATCCGCGACTTCTTCCAATACATCATCATACTCAGGTTTTTGCTGCATATTCTGCGGATTACCTTGCATATGCATTAAACAAACCGGCAAACCTAATTCAACAGCAGTGTCTAGCGCATTCGGCTCGGTTAAGGCTCGAATATCATTCAGAATATCCGCTCCTGCAATAGCGGATTGTTTAAATACTTCCGCTTTTGAACTGTCGATTGAAATCAAACAATCAAAGCGTTTACGTACTGCTTCGACTAATGGTACGACACGTTCCAACTCTTGTTCCAGTGTCACCAGTTCCGCATTAGGACGGGTCGATTCACCGCCGATATCAATAATATCCGCTCTCTCATTTAACATTTTTTCCACTTGGAATAACGCTTTATCCAAGCTAAAAAACTTACCGGAATCGGAAAAAGAATCGGGGGTGAAGTTTAAAATCCCCATAATTTTCGGCTGAGTTAAATCTAACAAGCGGTCTTTTTTTTGATAATTTTTGAAATGAATTTGCATAACCGTATTCCTTTCGCCTAGCACGGTAGCCCGTATTAGGTTCTGTATAAATAATCTCTAGGCTTGAGAGGTTCTCAACTTCGCCAATACACCTTTTAGGGTTTTATCCAATGGGGCGGTAATCAGCATTTCTTCGCCGGTTTTCGGGTGTTCGAAACGGATTGAATAGGCGTGTAAAAATAAACGGTGTAAACCGACCGCTTTCATTTTACTGTCGAATTCCGCTTCGCCGTATTTATCGTCTAAAGCAATCGGATGTCCGGCATATTGAGTATGTACACGAATTTGGTGAGTACGACCGGTTACCGGTGAGGCCTTAACTAAAGTTGCATTGGCATAGCGTTCTTCAATCGCAAAGCGGGTTTCGGACGGTTTGCCTTCTTCGCTTACTTTAACAATACGCTCACCGCTTGCTAATTCATTTTTCAACAATGGCGCTCTAATCACTTTAACGTGCGATTGCCATTGTCCACGCACTAAAGCGAGATAATCCTTTTGTACCACTTTTTCACGCAGTTGCTCATGTAAATTACGTAATGCGGAACGCTTTTTCGCCACGAGCAGAATGCCGGACGTATCACGGTCGATACGATGAACCAGTTCTAAAAATCTTGCTTGTGGGCGTAATGCACGTAATGCTTCAATCACGCCGAAACTCAATCCGCTCCCACCGTGAACCGCAATTCCGGACGGCTTGTTAATCACTAACATCACCTCGTCTTCATACAAAATTTGCTGTTCTAACTCGGCAACTTTATTTAATTTAGTCGAAATCGGTGCCTCGTTCTTCTCGGCAACACGTACCGGCGGCACACGCACGATATCGTTTTCTTGTAGTTTGTATTCCGGTTTGATTCTGCCTTTATTTACCCGCACTTCGCCTTTACGCACAATACGATAAATTAAACTTTTCGGTACGCCTTTCAATTTGGCGAGTAGGAAATTATCTAAACGTTGTCCGGCTTCATCGTCACTGATCGTGAAAAATTGTACGCTGGCACTGATTACTTTTTCTGTGGTCATTGTTCTACTTCTTCATAAAAAATTGGTGCTAATTTTAGCATAATCGCTCGAAGCAAAGCAGATAAGCGGTCGGATTTATCGAAAATTTTACAAATAGCCCGCACTAATCATAATTTCTATTGTCATTAGTACGCATTTTGTGCAAAATGCGCACCTCAAATTTTTTGATTCCTTAGTATTTAGCTAAGGAATTTCTCTCTCTTACGAAATAAAGGAAAAGTAAAATGTCAGCAGAAAAAACCGCTGAAGCAGCTCCACCAGTTGATGTGGTGGCGGAAACTACCAAAGTGATTGATAAAGTCAGCACGATGGATATGCAAACCTTATTAAACGATTGGGTTATTCCATACGGTACTAAAGTATTATTGGCGATTGTTATTTTTGTCGTCGGTAAATTTTTCGCTCGCTTAATCAGTAAATTATTAGGCAAAGCGGCTTTAGCTTCAACCAAAGACGAAATGTTGCAAAGTTTCGTTAGTTCGATCAGCTATTTCTTATTGTTATTGATTGTGGTGATCGCCTCACTTTCACAATTAGGCATTAACACCAGTTCATTAGTAGCGTTAATCGGTGCGGCAGGTCTAGCCATTGGTCTATCGTTACAAAATTCATTACAAAATTTTGCGGCGGGCGTGATGTTATTAATCTTCAAACCGTTCCGCAAAGGCGATTTAATTGAAACCAGCGGTATGACCGGTACGGTTGAGCAAATGGGTTTATTAGTGTTGGAACTTCGTTCCGGCGATAACAAAACCGTACTCATTCCAAACGGTAAAGTGTTCTCGGACAGCATCGTAAACTATTCGGCAAATGATGTGCGTCGTATTGATTTTACTTTTGATATTTCATACGAATCCAGCCTAAAAGAGGCGAAAGATATCGTTTCTCGTATTTTAGAAAACGATACTTTGGTCTTAAAAGATCCGGCATTCGTGGTTGCGGTTGGTGCATTATCTGCACATAGCGTACAACTTGTAGTACGTCCTTGGGTTAAAACCAGTGATTACTGGACGGCTTACTGGGGTATTACCGAAGCGGTGAAATTAGAATTTGATAAAGCGGGAATTGAGATTCCGTACAATCAAATGCATCTGCATATTGCGGACAATAAAAGTATTGCGATTGAAAATAAATAATTATTTGAATAGATAGGCATAAAGCGGTCGGTTTTCTTGCAAATTTTGCAAAGAATCCGACCGCTTTTTTGTTACTAGATAAATGAATAAAAGAGTATCAAAAAGCATAAAAGTCGCTTAGAATCTGATCAACTTTATAAAAGTTCCGATAATTTTTCTCACTTCTAATAAACTTTCTTATATATGGAATGAATTTATGTCAAAACAACTCAACTTTGTGATGATCTCACCGCACTTTCCGACCAATTTCGAGACGTTTGCCGTCCGAATGAAGGAAAAGGGCATTAATACGTTAGGGATTGCCGACACGCCTTATGCGCAACTCAGTGATACCTTAAAAGCGAATTTAACCGAATATTATCGTGTGGATAATATGGAAGATTACGATCAGGTTTATCGTGCGGTAGCCTATTTCGCTCACAAATACGGACGTATCGACCGTGTTGAATCGCATAACGAATACTGGCTTGAACTGGATGCTAAATTGCGTACCGACTTCAACGTGTTCGGTTATAAAAATGAGGATATGCTCACGATTAAAACCAAAGCGCAAATGAAAGAAGTCTTTCGTAAAGCCGGTTTAAAAGTAGCGAAAGGCCGTGTGTTTAAAGACGAGCAGGACGCACGTCAATTAGCAAAAGAACTGAAATTCCCGGTGATCATTAAACCGAATTCAGGGGTTGGTGCTTCAGACACTTATAAAGTGCGTAACGAAGCGCAGTTAAATGAATTCTTCGCCGTTCAAAATCCGCAGGTTGAATATATTATGGAAGAATTTATTGACGGCGATATCGTGACCTTTGACGGTTTAACCGATCACGAAGGCAATATCGTATTCTACTCCAGCCTTGAATATTCTGAAGCGGTATTAGACACCGTGGAAAAAGACGGCGATATGTTCTATTACGTGCCACGTGAAATCTCACCGAAATTAGTCGAATTAGGCAAAATTTGTGTGGAAGCCTTTAAAGTACGTGAACGTTTCTTCCACTTTGAGTTTTTCCGTGTGAAAAAAACCGGCGAATTATTACCGCTTGAAATCAACTGCCGTCCGCCGGGCGGTTTAACCATCGATATGTGGAATTATGCGAATGATTTTGATGTGTTCCGTGAATACGCCAATATCGTGACGGAAAACAAATTCTATGCAGACATTACCCACCCGTGGAATGTCGTATATATCTCACGTAAAGCGAACCAAAATTATACGAATAGTATTGAAGACGTTTGCCATAAATATGCCGACAATATTATCAGCGTACAAACCGTGCCGGGCGTATTTGCCAAAATTATGGGTGAGCACGGAATTTTAGTCCGCACCGAAACCATGGAACAGTTACGTGAAATTGTCCGTTTTGCACAACAAAAACAGTAAAGGAGCTAACCATGCATTTTGAAAGAAGAAGTCATTGGAGTGGTGAATTAGGTCGTGAAATGCACTTTAATGTGTATGGTCATGCCGGCAAACCGGTTATCGTGTTTCCTTCCTCGGGAGGTAATCAAAACGAATACGGTAACTTCGGTATGATTGAAGCCTGTCGTGAATTTATTGATCGTGGTTTAATCAAGTTCTACACACCGGATTCCTACGATAGCGAATCGTGGTTGGCGTTACATAAATCCGGACACGATATGGCGTTGGCGCATAATGCTTACGACCGCTATATCGTCCACGAATTAGTGCCGTTAATCCGTCACGAATCGAACTGGAACGGCACGATGATCGCCACCGGCTGCAGTATGGGGGCATTCCATTCGGTCAATTTCGCACTTCGTCACCCTGATTTGTTTGATACTACCATTGCACTGAGCGGCGTTTATGACGCTCGTTTCTTTACCGGTGAATTTTACGGCGATCCGACCGTCTATTTTAATTCGTCTATCGATTCGCTTTGGGGGCAAAATGACGATTGGTTCTTAAATCGTTACCGCCAAAATCATTTTATTATTGCGGTCGGACAAGGCGCATGGGAAGAGCAACACGTGGAAGACACCCGTCGTTTACAAGAAGCGTTTAATGCGAAAGGGATTCAAGCGTGGTTTGATTACTGGGGACATGATGTGGAACACGACTGGCCGTCATGGCGTAAAATGATGCCGTATTTCTTAGCTAAATTGGCGGAGCAAAATATTATCTAAACTCTTTTCTTGCCAAAATACAAGCGGTTGGAATTTGCAAAAAACTTGCAGAATCCAACCGCTTGTTTACTTTTATTTGTCGGTTATCTTCCCATTAATGCAAAGCTTAAGAACTCTACAAAATGGTTCGCCCAATATACTTCATGATGGGTTTCATTCGCCATAATTTTTAGCCGAATGTTATCAATCGGATGATAAGTGCGAAGTAATGCTTGATAGTAATAAAGCGAACTATTGATATATGCCTGATTCATATTCGAAATGTATTGCGCATCCATATCATCGCCTTCATTCGTACCTACCTGAATAAACACTTTGCTTGCTTTATTGAGCGGATGACGGTGGACAAAATCTAAGAAGGCGGATTCGCTAAACCAAGAGGCGGAAGAAAATACGCCCAAATGCCCGAATGTCTCCGGATAAGCCGCCCCCATATAGGCGGTAATAATGCCACCCATCGAGCTGCCGGCTAATAGCGTATGCTCACGTTGCGGTTTGGTTCGGTAATGTGAATCAATAAACGGCTTTACCGTATTCACTACCCAATGTCCGTATTCCGCTCCCATACCACCGGCATTACGCGCCTCGGGAGTATGTCCGACATCGGTACGCCACGGAGCGTATTCGTCCAGACGGTGTACCGTCGCATTATCAATTCCGACAATAATCAGTTTCGGAAATTCCTGGTGACTTTTAATGGTCGGAATAATTTTCCATGAATAGCCGGAATAAGATTCTTTGCTATAAAACACATTCTGCCCGTCGTGCATATACAATACCGGATAGGTTTGCCAATTTTCTTTGTGATAATCTTTCGGCAACAGCACACGAATACGGCGATGATGATTGTAGTAAGGCACATACAGAAAATGTTCATCCATTTTCAAATAGTATTTATCCAGATTCATTTTATATTCCATCATTTCACGAGTTTTGAAGATAGATCGTAGCGTTTTTTGTTTATCGAATACAAGTTATTTTATTGAAGAAATAAGGAATTTGCGATGAAGTCGCCCATAATAAAAAAGCGGTCATTTTTTTGCAAAATTTTGCAGAAAAATAACCGCTTGAGAAAAGCTTAGATGGCGTAATCGTCTTTGAGTAAATGTTTATAGGCAAACAGATAAGATGCACCGACAAATGCCGCTCCGCCGGTCACATTACCTAAGAATACCGGAATCATATTAAAGAAGAACTGTCCCCAAGTAACGTTAGCACCCGCCCAAATACCTGCCGGAATAATAAACATATTCGCCACAAAATGTTGTAAGCCGATTAATACGAAGGTCATTACCGGGAACCACATTGCTAAAATTCGTCCGGAAGTTTGTTTCGCACCGAAGTAGAACCAAATACCCATACACACCATCCAGTTACAAGCAATTGCCGAGATAAATGCCCGCCCGAAGTCCATATGTACTTTAGCTTCCGCAATCGCAATAGTTTTTGCCGTCGAAACGCCTTCCGCCAAGCCGACATAATGCCCGAGGAAATATGCCATTGAAACCGCACCGACTAAGTTACCTAAGCTGACAATCACCCAGTTTCGGGCTAATTTCGCTAAGCTGACTTTTTTACTGAATTTACCTAATGCCATCAGCATCATATTACCGGTCGCCAGTTCACCGCCGCCAATCAAAATACAAATTAAACAAATCGGGAAAACCGCCGCACCTAATAAGTTGGCAAGTCCGCCCCATTCCGGCGGAATACCGCTGACCACTTTGAGATAAGCGATATAGCCGAAACTTACATAGCCGCCACCGAGAAAACTGAGAATAGCGAGCATTTTTAAACTGCTTTGCGATTTAGCAAAACTTTTGTCGATAACATCTTGTAGGATTTCGTGTGGATAAAGATCTCTATTGTGCATAATGTAAATTAAATGTTGTTTAAAGGTGCTTGAAATGTAGCAGAGTGGTAGGATTTAGAGAAAGAATCTGCGGTTATATCTCACGCATTTTGGTTATATGCTGAAAAGTGTGAGCCGTTTCGCAAAATAAGCGGTCATTTCGGCTAAACATTTTGCAAATGTAATGGTTAGGTTTATACTCTGAAATAATGACAGCTTTTATAAAAGGAATAGCTTATGCGTATTGATACCTCTGCACTTTGTGATATTTATTCCGATCAAGTTGATGTGGTTGAGCCGATTTTTTCAAGCTTTGGCGGTGCGTCTTCTTTTTACGGAAAAATTACCACGGTAAAATGCTTTGAAAGTAACGGTTTAATTGCCAGCGTGTTAGAAGAAGAAGGACAAGGAAGAGTATTATTGATTGACGGCGGCGGTGCGGTACGTCGTGCATTGATTGATGCGGAGTTGGCTCAACTTGCGCTGGATAACGGCTGGGAAGGTATCATTGTATACGGTGCTGTGCGCCAACTGGATGTATTGGAAACCTTGGATATCGGTATTCATGCATTGGCACCGATTCCCGTCGGTGCGGACGATACCGAAATCGGTGAGGTTGATACGCCGGTCAATTTCGGCGGGGTAACATTCTTCCCGGAAGATTATGTTTACGCCGATTTAACCGGTATTATTCTTTCGCCCGAGTTACTGGATTTAGCCGAATTGGAAGAGTAAACAGATTAAAGATGAAAACCGACCGATGGGTCGGTTTTTTTGTTGCTTACATCTTTAAATAAAACGCGTTAGTGAGTTGCTTAAACGCTTCGGTGTAGTGATTATCCGCATCATAAATGACTACTTCTTGTATGGTAAGCGGTCGCTTTTCAGAAGAAAAACTCAAAATCATACGTTTAGCTTGTTGCCCCTGTTTAGTAATAATTTTGCAAATTTTTATGCAAAACAGACCGCTTGTTTTACTTTGTTCTAACAATTTTTCCGCTACGTCAAAGGGTAAAATAAAAGTTATTTCGCCCTGTTCCGCCAACCATTTTCTCGCTTGTAATAGCCAATCTAAATGGCTTTGGATCGCCGCTCGGGCTAAATCCCGCTCATGGGAACGAGAAGCTAAACTGTCAGAAAAATAAGGCGGATTTGACACAATAAGATCAAACTTTCGGTTAAAGTCATAATCTAATACATCGCCGGGGCAGACCTGTAAGCGGTGTGAAAATGCGGAATTTCGGCAATTTTCGACCGCTTGCCGATAGGCGTTCGGCTCTAATTCAAGCGCAGTAATTTGTGTATTTTCGTCCGTACGTTGCGCTAACATTATTGCGATTAATCCGGTACCGGTGCCGAGATCCAGAATTTGACGTTTTTGCCGAATATCGGCGATCGCACCGAGTAAGATACCGTCCGTATTGACTTTCATCGCACATTTATCGTGTGCGATAAAGAATTGTTTAAATTGGAAACCGTGAGATTTTGTCATAGATGTACAAATTTAAGATGAGATACGCTATAATCGCATTGTTTTTTTACCTCTACAACAGAAGGAAACTAAAATGGGCTTAGAAAACGTACCAGCTGGTAAAGAGTTACCAGACGATATTTATGTAGTAATCGAAATTCCGGCAAATTCAGATCCGATCAAATATGAAGTGGACAAAGAAACCGGCACATTATTCGTAGATCGTTTTATGTCTACCGCAATGTTCTATCCGGCAAACTACGGTTATGTAAATCACACTTTATCATCTGACGGTGACCCGGTTGATGTATTGGTACCGACACCATACCCATTACAACCGGGTTCTGTGATCCGTTGTCGTCCGGTCGGCGTATTAAAAATGACTGATGAAGCTGGCGGCGATGCGAAAGTTGTTGCGGTTCCGCATACTAAATTAAGCAAAGAATACGATCACATTAAAGATGTAAACGATTTACCTGCATTATTAAAAGCACAAATCCAACACTTCTTCGAAAGCTACAAAGCATTAGAAGCGGGTAAATGGGTGAAAGTTGAAGGTTGGGGCGATGTGAACGAAGCGCGCCAAGAAATCTTAGAATCATTCGAACGTGCTAAAAAATAATTGCTATTGTTAGAACGAAATGCCAAACACTTATCGGGTGCTTGGCATTTTTTCTATAGGCAAGAAATAAGCCATTTATTTTCTAGGGGAATAAAATGAAATTAGTTAAGAAGATCGGTGCAGCGGCATTTTTAGTTTCAGCGATTGCGGCATGTGTCAGCACGCAAAGTATTAACCAAGAAGCGGCGCAAAGCTATGCGCAAGTAAAAAGCCAAGCGCAAGCGGAAAGAGCGGTAGATACCAGCTCTGCAACCGCCCGCCGTATCCATACGGTATTTAATAAAATGAAACCTTATGCGGAAAGATCGAATACGACCGGTATTCCGTTCCAATGGGAAATTACCGTATTGAAATCCGATGAATTAAACGCATGGGCGATGCCGGGCGGTAAAATGGCGTTTTATACCGGATTGGTTAATAAGTTAAATTTAAATGATGACGAAATTGCCACCGTGATGGGGCATGAAATGGCGCACGCTTTACTAGAACACGGTAAATCGGATCGTACTTTCAATGCTGTCACCGGTATTGCGGCGCAAGTCGGTTCCATCGCTTTGCAATCACAAGGTATTCAAACCAATTACGGTGGGGTGGATTTAGTCGGTACGGTTGCGGATCTCGGTTTAAATAAACCGTTCTCGCGTAGCCAAGAAACCGAAGCGGACGAAATCGGTTTAATGTTGATGGCGCAATCCGGCTATAACCCTTCGGCGGCACCGAACGTATGGGTAAAAATGAGTAAAGCCGGCGGTAGCTCAGGCAGCTCGATTTTCTCGACCCACCCGTCAAACGAAGATCGTCAAGAGAATTTACAACGCTTATTACCGGAAGCAATGAAAGTGTATCAAACCAGTAAAAAATAGTTTGAAATAAGCGGTTAAATTTATCTCGTTTTTTACAATAGGCAGATCTTAATGATCTGCCTCATTTTTCTGCTTAAAAAATAAGCTATAGAAAATAATCGTGCTATACATTCTAGTGTATAAGATTAACCTATTGTTTTATAAAGGTAATTTTTGATAAGAGACCTTTTATAGAAAGTTATTCACGATCATTATCTGAAACTATCACATATTTATCCACAATAGATGGGGATAAAAAAGCAACCTATGTGAATAAGATAAGAATAAAAATAAAGATCTGGAAAGTTATCCATATAACGTATAGAAAATAGGATAAAAAAGGATCCTTAAACAGAATTCGGATCATTTTTTGCAGGTGAATTCGGATCATTCTTGTTATAAGTAAAAACAAAGGGTTAGCCGAGTTATTTACATCATAAATCGGGCTATTTGACAACTTATCCACAGAGTTATCTACAAAATTGGCGTTAGAGGTTGTTCTAAGGCGTAAAGTGTGAAACAATCTCATTCATTTTCTCTTTACCTAAAGTAAATAAGGTGGTTAAGTGATCGATTTCGATGGCTACCGCCCAAATGTTGGTATCGTCATTTGTAATAAAGCAGGACAAGTTCTGTGGGCAAAACGGTTTGGACAAAACTCTTGGCAATTTCCGCAAGGCGGAATTAACGAGGGCGAAAACATTGAAACGGCAATGTACCGCGAGCTTTATGAAGAAGTCGGCTTAACTAAAAAAGATGTGCGATTATTATGGGCGTCTAAATATTGGCTGAAATATAAATTACCGAAACGATTGGTACGTAGTGACGGTTCTCAGCCGGTGTGTATCGGGCAAAAGCAACGTTGGTTTTTGCTTCAACTTATCAGTAATGAAGACACAATTGATTTAAAAGCAACTAAAAGTCCGGAGTTTGACGGCTGGCGTTGGGTGAGCTTTTGGTATCCGGTGCGTCAAGTGGTTTCGTTTAAGCGAGATGTGTATCGCAAAGTGATGAAAGAATTTGCCGGCGTGTTATTAAATGAATCAAAAAAAGTGGAAACAGTCGAAAAACCACATATAGAACGTACGGAAAAACGAGATTTTCAAAAGCGTGACTATCAAAAACGTGAATTTCGCAAGCCTAGCCGTGCGTGGAATCAGCAGCAGAAAGGAAAATCGTAATGATAGAAGTATTTTTGAGTTGTCTTGTATTAGGTACTGTGGTCGGCTTTTTAGCCGGTTTATTCGGTATCGGCGGCGGTTTAATTATCGTTCCCAGCTTGGTTTATTTATTACCGACGGCAGGTGTAACACCGGAAAATGTAATGGCGGCGGCACTCGGTACATCGTTTTCAACTATTGTGATTACCGCATTTTCTTCGGCACAACGCCACCATAAATTAGGTAACGTGGATGTAGAGGTCAGTAAATTCTTTATTCCCGCATTGATGACTTCGGTGTTTCTTGCCGGTTTAGTTGTGAGCAATCTTGATGCTAAATTAATGTCAAAGGTTTTTGCCGTAATGGTGCTGTATTTGGCGGCAAGAATGTTATTCTCTTTGAAAAAAACGCCTGAAATTAAACCGCTTACCACGCAATCAACCATCGTAGCAGGCGGTGTGATTGGTGTGCTATCAAGTATGGCGGGAATTGCCGGCGGTGCATTTATCGTACCATTTCTAAATAGCCGTGGTTTTGAAATGAAACGGGCTATCGGTACTTCATCATTCTGCGGCGCATTTTTAGGTTTGTCCGGTACGATTAGTTTTATTGTAAGCGGTTGGAATGTTGAAATGCCGGATTATTCGCTTGGGTATGTTTATCTACCAGCATTATTCGGCATTACATTAACCTCTTATTTTACTTCTAAACTGGGAGCGAATGCGGCAAATGTGTTACCAGTCGCAACCTTGAAAAAAGCCTTTGCGGTGATGTTAGTTGCGATTGCGGTTAATATGTTTTTAAAATAACTCGATTTTACTTACTCCCCTCTACCTCAGAGGGGAATTTTTTTAAAGGAACAATATGAACGAACAATTTTTTCAATTTCCACAAATTGATCCGATTATTTTTAGCCTTGGTCCAATCTCCCTACGTTGGTACGGTTTGATGTATTTAATCGGTTTCGGTTTCGCTTATTGGCTAGGTATGCGCCGTGCAAAAAACTCCAACGGCGGTTGGACAACCGAACAAGTTGATCAGCTTATTTATACCTGCTTCTGGGGCGTGGTATTAGGCGGACGTATCGGTGATGTGTTTTTCTATAATTTCGACCGCTTGTTACAGGACCCAATGTTCTTATTCCGTATTTGGGAAGGCGGCATGTCATTCCACGGTGGTTTAATCGGTGTGATTGTTGCAATGATTTGGGTTTCGTTCCGCCAAAAACGCAGCTTCTGGCAAACATCAGATTTTATTGCGCCGCTGATTCCGTTCGGGCTTGGTATGGGACGTATCGGTAACTTTATCAATGATGAACTTTGGGGACGTGTCACCGATGTACCTTGGGCGGTATTATTCCCAAGCGGCGGTTATTTGCCTCGTCACCCTTCGCAGCTCTATGAGTTTTTCTTAGAAGGTGTAGTGTTGTTCTTTATGCTCAACTGGTTTATTAAAAAGCCCCGCCCGGCTGGTTCGGTGGCAGGACTGTTCTTAATCGGTTACGGTGTGTTCCGCTTCTTAGTCGAATATGTGCGTGATATCGACCCGAACGTAAACACGGTAGATGATTTGATTACGCGAGGACAGTTATTATCATTACCAATGATTATCGGCGGACTAGCGATAATCATCTGGGCATATTCTCGTAAAAAAGCATAATGACAAGCGGTTGAATTTGGTGGAAATTTTGCAAATTTCTAATGAAATTCAACCGCTTTTTTATCGCCTAAATTTTGCGATCGTGATCGAAAACACACAAAATTGCGATTGAATCTACCGTGAGATTTTGTAGGCTATGCTTCAAAAAAAGGAGCTGATATGTGGAATCTATTTCAACAACCGGTCGAAAGAGAGTCGTTTGAATCTTGGGGAAAAATGTGTGATGATATTGCGAAAGTCGCATTATTGGCGTTGCCGGTAATCTTATATAGCAAAGAATCATTGGAATTCCGTAGTCTAAATATTTTATTTTTATGTATTATCGCCTACGCTTGTTTAACTATCGGAAGAATTTTTCGTCGTGCGTTTAAGGAGAAATAAAATGGGTTTAACATTAGGATTGGCTATTCTTGCCATACTATCCCTTGCCGCATTAATTTTTGCAAATTATGCTGTAAAACATTCAAAATAGCCAAAAAGCCGTAACCTCTGATTGTTACGGCTTTTTTATTTGCTAAAATTAGCTTCAACTGAATTTAGATAAGGAAAAAGTTATGACTACAAAATATAAAGTAATTGGTTTCGATCTTGACGGTACATTAGTAAATACCCTACCGGATTTAACTTTAGTGGTTAATTCGATGTTTGCCGAACACGGACTCCCGACTACCACTCAAGAAAAAGTATTAACTTGGATTGGTAAAGGTGCGGATATTTTCTTTCAAAATGCAATTGCTTATACCGGACAAGTGTTTGATACAGAAAAATTAGTGCAGTTACGTACCAGTTTCGATAAATATTATGCCGCTTATGTCTGTGAAAAAAGCGAGTTATATCCGAATGTAAAACAAACTTTAGAAGCGTTAAAGGCACAAGGTTATACACTGGTGGTCATCACAAATAAACCAACCAAATTAGTTGAGCCGGTATTAAGCGCATTCGGGATTTTTGGATTATTCAGCGACTATTTAGGCGGACAATCGTTACCGAAAATCAAACCGCATCCGGATCCGATGTTGTATATCTGTGAAAAATTTGCGATTCAGCCAAGTGAAATGTTATTTGTCGGCGATTCGGAAAATGACGTGATTGCCGCCAAAGCCGCCGGTTGTGATGTGGTCGGCTTAACTTACGGCTATAACTACAACGTACCAATCGAGCAATCAAACCCAACCTTCGTTACCGGTGAATTTGCCGATATGTTAAAGTTTGTCAGCTAATTCTGCTCATAACAAGCGGTCAAATTTCCTAATCCTTTTGCAAAAAATTTATGGAATTTGACCGCTTGTGCTTTTATCGAATGGCAATAACGGCTAAGATAAGTCCATTCGTTTCTAATTTAACAAGAGATTATAAAAAATGACCAAACCTATTGTATTTAGTGGTGTGCAACCATCGGGTGAATTGACGATCGGGAACTATTTAGGCGCACTGCGTAACTGGGTGAAAATGCAAGACGATTACGATTGCCTTTTCTGTATTGTTGATTTGCACGCCATTACAGTACGTCAAGATCCGATAGCATTGCGTAAAGCCTCTTTAGATGTATTAGCACTTTATTTAGCTTGCGGTATCGATCCGAACAAAAGCACGATTTTCATTCAATCGCACGTGCCGGAGCATACTCAATTAGCGTGGGTATTAAATTGCTATACTTACTTTGGCGAAATGAGCCGAATGACCCAGTTTAAAGATAAATCGGCACGTTATGAAGAAAACGTGAACGTCGGTTTATTTACTTATCCGGTATTAATGGCGGCGGATATTTTACTTTATCAAGCAAATCAAGTGCCGGTCGGTGATGACCAAAAACAACACTTAGAAATTACTCGTGATATTGCCAACCGTTTTAATGCGTTATACGGTAAAAAAGATGCGGAAGGTAATGTGCTTGAGCCGGTTTTCCAAGTGCCGGAAGTGTTTATCGGTAAAGCCGGTGCACGTGTAATGTCATTACTTGAACCGACCAAAAAAATGTCGAAATCGGACGAGAACCGTAATAACGTTATCGGTTTGTTAGAAGATCCGAAAGCGGTCGCGAAGAAAATCAAACGTGCAATGACTGACGGTGACGAGCCGCCTGTGGTGCGTTACGACCGTGAAAATAAAGCCGGCGTATCAAACTTATTAGATATTCTGTCTGCGGTAAGCGGTAAAACCATTGCCGAATTAGAAGCGGAATTTGAAGGTAAAATGTACGGTCATTTAAAAACCGAAGTGGCGGAACAAGTTTCGACACTTTTAACGGATCTTCAAGCACGTTATAACCACTTCCGTCAAGATGAAGCGTTACTCGAAAAAATCTTCCGTGAAGGTGCCGAAAAAGCGAGAGCTCGTGCGAGAAAAACACTTGAAGAAGTGTATAAATTAGTTGGTTTCGTACAATAATTTGTCAAAGAAAATGCTCTTGTAAGTGATATACAAGGGCATTTTTGTTGATTTTTCACTAAATTCGACCGCTTATTTTAACAAATCTTTTAGGCTGGATTTCATCTTCGCCATTTGCTCGTGATAGATTTGTTGGTTTTCCAATTCGTCCATTAAATAATTGACCGCCTCCGAAAGTGTCATCTCTTTTTCTTTAGCATATTTGGATAAGCGCAACCAGCTGGCATATTCCAAATCAATCGACTTTTTCTTAGTGGTAATTTTTTCCGCATTAAAATAACGTTTCCGTCTTGCACGCACGGACTGACGCATTTTTTTACGTTGTTCTGTGGTCATTTCCTGCTTAATCCACAGTTCGATTTCTTCCGGAGAATGTTGAAGCGTGGTTAAAAGTTGGACTTTTAACTCAATCAAACTAGTTTCTTCGTATTTGGTAATATTTTCGCCTTCACGGTGCTTTTTCAGCAGATATTTCCATTTCCAATTCGCTTCTTGAATCTCTAATTTTTGATATCGCATTTTTATTTGATTCCCCTAGATTAACGCTTATCAGTATAGCGGAATTCTGTATAATAAACCAAATTTCTATTATGAGGCATTTTCGTGAATTTAACCCCATTAGCGTGGCAATCTTTAACGATTCGGCATCAATTTTCCGAAGAATTTGATGCGGTACGTTTCTTTGATTTTCAACCCAATGCAAAGCAAGCAATCGATCTGTTTAAACGAGGACAGTTCGGTTCGCTACTTGTGTTAAAAACAGAAACCTTCCCCGAATTTATTAATGAAATCGAGCAATATTTAACCCAAGACGCTCACACCAAAGTGATTACAAAAACCGAATTTAATAAAAATAATTTATTCGGTTACAGTATCTATTTGGAGAAAGAAAATAAAGTCGAAACGATTCAAGGGGCGATTCAAGATGCCGATCAGCAAATATTAATGCTGAATATCAACGCATTATTATTGGACATTACCCAATGGGATAAATTAAAACAGGCATTATTATTCGGTTATTATGATCAACATTCGGCTAATCATATTCCTTATTTATTACCGAAGATTAAAACGCAATTTAAGTTAGTGTTAATCGGCAGTCGAGAAGATATTTCTTTATTGGCGGAATATGACGACAGTTTATATCAGTTCGGGCAATATGCCGAAATTGAATCCTATTTAAGTTTAGATGAAGAAAGCATCGAACTGTGGGGCGATTATGTTCAGAGTACGGCGCAAAGTTTAATCGGTAGAACTTTTTCCGATACCGCATTAAGCCAGTTTTTGCAAGCCTATGTTCGTGAAAGTGAGAGTCAGGAACTGGTTTCGATTTCGCCGACGTTATTAAAAAAACATTTATTAGGACTTGCAAATTTTTATCCGAATACAACCGCTTTTAATCAAGTTCAACAATATTTTAATTATTTGGAACAGCAATCTTCCGTATTAAATAAATATACCACGCAAGATATTTTGACCAATCAGTTATATATTGAAACCGATGATGAAGAAATCGGGCAAATAAACGGTTTATCGGTGATTGAATTTGAAGGCGTACCGCATTCTTTCGGAGAACCGTTACGAATTAGTTGTAATGTGCAATACGGTGACGGCGAGATTACCGATATTGAACGAAAAGTGGAATTAGGCGGTAACATTCATTCCAAAGGGATTATTATTGCGCAATCCTGTTTAGCCAATTTATTGGAATTTCCGACCCAATTACCGTTTTCCGCTTCGCTTGCATTCGAGCAATCTTACGGCGAGGTGGACGGCGATAGTTCATCACTCGCAATTTTCTGTGTATTAATCAGTGCATTGGCTAAATTACCGTTGCCACAGTCGATTGCGGTCACCGGTTCTATCGATCAATTCGGTAATGTATTAAGTGTCGGTGGTGTGAATCAGAAGATCGAAGGTTTCTTCGATATTTGTGATGCCAGAGAATTAAATGGCAAACAAGGAGTGATCATTCCTGTGACTTGTCTTTCGCACTTAAGTTTAAAAGCGGAAGTAATTGAAGCGGTTAAAGCAAAACAGTTCAATATTTGGGCGGTCGGTAATGTATTTGAAGCCATTCAAATTTTGTTAAATCGGCATTTTTATGATGAAGACAAACCGCAAAATAGTGAGAAAAAAGCGATCTTTAGCCTTATCCACCAACAGATTGAACAAGAACAAGCACGAGAGGATAGCGGTTCGATTTTCAGTAGAATTTACCAATTTTTGCGCCGTCACTGATCCGATAACCTCAGCTAACACTTGTTCGCTGATTTAAAATCCTGTACTATCGCTTCAAATCGGAAGCCCTGATAGTACGGGCTTTTTTTGTTGGTCTATAGGAATAAAAAAATGAACACGTGTACACCTAATATTAAATCTAGCTATACTTACGAAGATTTGTTAGCTTCAGGTCGTGGTGAACTTTTCGGCAAAGAAGGGCCGCAATTACCGGCACCGACCATGTTAATGATGGATCGCATTAATTTAATGACCGAAAACGGCGGCTTATTTGATAAAGGTTATATTGAAGCGGAATTGGATATTCATCCGGATTTACCGTTTTTCGGTTGCCATTTTATCGGTGATCCGGTTATGCCGGGTTGTTTAGGTTTG